>CAINVI010000143.1 GCA_903854075.1 Candidatus Pollutiaquabacter sp.
AATTTTTGCGGCGATCTCCGCCGGTAGTTTATCCACAGGAAATCCCAGGATGGCCACTGCCATGAGTGGAGATCCTCCCATGGCATAAACATCACTGATGGAATTGGCGGCAGCAATTCTTCCAAAGTCGAACGGATCGTCGACAACCGGTGTAAAAAAATCTACCGTACTGATCAGGCATAAGCCGTTCTGGAGCTCCATAATGGCAGCATCGTCGTTGGATTCATTACCGACCAATAAGTTAGGAAATGATGGCTTCACCGATTTCTGATGAAGAATAGATTCAAGCACCGCTGGTGCAATTTTGCAGCCGCAGCCCGAACCTTTAGAAAATTGAGTCAGCCGTATTGCTTCGCTCATTTCGATAGTGTTTAAAGTTGAGCAGCGCGTTCAATAAAAGCAGCTGCTATATTTGCCGGGGATACATCATCCGGCCAATCGATAGTATGAATAGAGCCAAGGGAACGTAAATCATTTCCGTGACCGTAAGTCTTATCGTAATACTGAAGCAGGACATCTAGCCAATCACTCATTCTATTTTCTTCCAGCGCATTGAGTGCTTCCTGTAATCGTAATCCACCGAGCCGCTTTTTTAATCGGGAAGTACATTCTTCCAATTCAGGCTTCGAAAACGTTCCGTAATCCTCAAGAATACGTTTTTTACGGCGCGTGACCGATACATTGACTTCGATTACCGGTGCCGTCCGCATCAATTCATAAACGGCGTCATTGACTTTAACTTTTCCAATGGAACGGCTTTCATTTTCCAGCCAAAGTATCCGGTTGGGATCCATCGTTTCCCAAAGCCGGGCCAGTTCATTTTCGAATTGTTCAACTGTTGGCTGTGGTGGCTGACCTAATGCTCCAAAAGCAGACCCTTTATGGTTTACCAGGGCTTCCAAATCAATGACCTGTTCGCCTTTGGCCAGTAAACCTTCGAGCAATTCCGTTTTTCCACTACCCGTTTTTCCGCCAACGATTACTACTTTACGCGGTTGCTGCAATATTTCAAGGACGCGCGTGCGATAGGCTTTATAACCGCCTTTCAGCAATGTGACGTTGAACCCGGCTAATCCCAACACCCAACTTAAAATACCACTGCGCATGCCGCCACGCCAACAATATACAGTGATTTCACGCTCAGCAGTCATCGCTCTAGCTTGTCGCACCAGGTCACCGAATTTGGGTCCGACCAAGTCAAAACCCTTCAATACAGCAGCTTCCCGACCGGCTTGCTTATACAACGTACCGATAATCTTCCGGTGTTCATCGTCGAGCAGTGGAAGGTTCAGCGCACCGGGAATATGGGCCTGTTGGTATTCAGAAGGACTTCTTGCGTCAAGAATTATAGACATGGAAAGGTAAAGATAAGCAATCAGGCTTTCAGCAATGGGATTCTGAATCAATTCGGGCAATTTCCGTATCTTTACGGACCAGACCATGACGGATATTATACAACTTTTACCGGATGCGGTGGCGAACCAAATTGCGGCAGGTGAAGTCATTCAGCGGCCTGCTTCCGCTGTTAAGGAATTGCTTGAAAATGCCATTGATGCGGGAAGTACGCAAATTGAGGTGTTTGTCAAGGATTCCGGAAAAACATTATTGCAGATAGTCGATAACGGTTGTGGGATGAGTGCCACGGACGCCCGTATGTCATTCGAACGTCATGCCACCTCCAAAATCCGTTCAGCCCATGATTTGTTCTCCATCCGTACGATGGGATTTAGAGGAGAGGCGCTGGCTTCAATTGCAGCCGTTGCCCAGGTGGAATTAAAAACACGGCGACATGATGATGAAGTCGGCACGTTGATACGTATCGAAGCATCTGAGGTAAAAGATCAGGAGCCGGTCAGCACACCTGTAGGAACTTCGTTTTCGGTAAAGAACCTTTTCTACAATATCCCTGCACGAAGGAATTTCCTCAAATCGAATCCAGTCGAAACCCGCCACATCATTGATGAATTCGAACGCGTAGCGCTGGCCAATTGCCAGGTAGCTATGTCGCTGCACCAAAACGGCATGGAAGTTTTCCGATTACCCGTCGGAAATCTGCGGCAACGGATCGTAAATATCTACGGAACAAACTATAACGAGCGCCTCGTACCTGTCCAAGAAGACACGATGATGATGAAGGTACAGGGATTCGTGGGCAAACCTGAATTCGCCAAGAAGTCGCGTGGTGAACAGTTTTTCTTTGTGAATAATCGTTTCATCAAAGATCATTACTTGCACCACGCGGTGGCGAATGCATTCGATGAATTATTACCCAAAGACAGTTATCCGTCGTACTGGATTTATCTGGAAATTGATCCGTCCAAGATTGATGTGAATATTCATCCGACAAAGACGGAAATAAAATTCGAAGATGAACGGGCTGTTTACGCCATCATCCGCGCTGCGGTAAAACGTTCTTTAGGACAATACAGCGTATCGCCTACTCTTGACTTTGATAAAGAGCGGGCTTTCGATGTGCCGTACAGCGATCAGTTCAAGCCGGTAAACAAGCCCGGTGTGACCATTAATACCAGTTACAATCCCTTCGAGCGCGAGCGTGAAAGCAAGCCAATACAGACGGCGGGGTGGGAAAAACTGTACGAAGGATTGCGGAATGAGCCTCCTGCAGTAACTACAGACCTCCCTGCCACCGAACTCCCCCTAGAGCAGGCACTAAACCATCCGACAAGTATCGTGTTTGATGGACCTTTCCAGCTTTCCAATGCAGTAATCGTTGTTCAATTATCCGGTGCCGGAATGATGATGATTGACCAGCAATCGGCGCATGAGCGGATTCTTTTTGAACGCTTTCTACGTCATTCAGAAAATCAGGTAGGCACACAGCACGATATGTTTCCGGTAACCCTTCAATTCACGGCCCAGGATGCTTTGGTAATTACCGAGTTACAGGAGGAATTGCGCAATTTCGGATTTGATCTCCGTGACTTCGGACGCAACAGCTTTGTCTTGCACGGACGGCCGGATATGATCGAGAAGGGAACCGAAAAAGAAACACTGGAAAAAATCATAGAAGCCTATACTCATTTTCAATCAGTGCAGGCTTCGGATGTTCACAAACAAATGGCTACTTCTTTAGCGCGTTCGTTGTCCGTAAAACGCGGAAGAAAACTTTCTACGCTGGAAATGCGACGATTGGTAGACGATTTATTAAAGTGCAAAGAACCGGGAATTGGAATCGACGGTAAATCCTGTTCCTGGATGCTTACTGCTGATGAAATCTTATCCAAACTGAAACGATGAATTACCAGGAATACCGTCCCAACCGTTTCTCCATTTTACCAGAAGTGGTGAAGAACATTCTCATCATCAACGGTATCTTTTATTTTGCGACGGTCGTTCTCGAACAACGTGGAATTGACCTCACTGATCTGCTTGGCTTACACTATTTCACCAGTGAAAAGTTCAGAATCTGGCAATTCATCACTTACATGTTCATGCATGGTAGTTTTTACCATATTTTCTTTAACATGTTCGCGGTCTGGATGTTTGGCGCAGCCATTGAAAATGTCTGGGGAGGAAAACGGTTTCTGATCTTCTACCTGTTAACCGGATTAGGCGCTGCTGTAGCGCATTACGGCATCGTAGCGTATGAGCTTCACCCCTGGATTTCCATGATGGATGATTATACCATAGCACCAACACTGGAACAATTACAATTCATTCAAGGATCCGATATATTCTCGATGTATAGTTCCCGTGATCTTATACAGCACAATTCGGAGTTCACGGCCGAATTTAACACCATCTACATGACGAGTCCCGAGCAAGCTCTCAGGTACAGTGCCGATTACATGGAAATCTTAAAAACCGATCTGCTCAATGCGCCGGTCGTTGTCGGTGCGTCTGGCGCAGTATTCGGACTTCTTCTGGCGTACGGAATGATATTCCCGGACAGCATCATTTACATTTACTTCGCGCTGCCGATTAAGGCTAAGTACTTTGTCATATTGTACGGCGCGATAGAACTCTTTACCGGAATTGCCAATCAACCAGGCGACAATGTCTCACACTTCGCTCATCTGGGCGGATTACTTACCGGATTGATCGTCATATATTATTGGAAATACAAGCAACGCAACCGTTATCGATACTAATTCGACATGGCAGGTATCCTATCCAATATTCGATATCAGATTCGCACAGCAGATACCTTACAACGGTTAATCGGCTTTAATGTATTGTTATTCGCCGTACTTCGTATCGGCCATGCATTTTCAGGTTTATTCCTTCATCCGGTATGGAGTGAAATGAGTGTGATGCATTGGCTCGCACTACCGGCCAGTTTTATTTCGCTGCTGCACAAACCCTGGACATTGATGTCGTATATGTTCCTGCATTGGGACTTTATGCATCTGCTTTACAACATGCTGATGTTGTTTTGGTTTGGACAGATTTTCAAGGAATACCTGGGCGAAAAAAAACTAGTTGGCACCTATCTGCTGGGAGGATTATTGGGAGCATTCGCTTTTATGGCTGCGTTCAATTTCTTCCCGCTTTTTGATGTTCAACGGCAAACAGCCCTTGCACTGGGCGCCTCTGCCAGTGTGCTGGCTATCGCAGTAGCTACAGCTACCCTATTGCCCGACTATCAACTATCGTTACTACTGTTTGGACCCGTCCGGCTAAAATGGATCATCCTTGTCATACTTTTCCTGGATCTTATCAGTATCAGCTCTTCCAACGCCGGCGGACATATCGCGCACCTTGGAGGCGCAGCCTTCGGCTATTTTTATATTCTCATGCTTCGTCGAGGTACCGACTTAACCGCTTGGTTGCAGCGACTTACTTTTCCCGGAGAAAAATCCCGATTAAAAACCGTTTATCGCTCGCAACGCAGCAGTGATGACCGTTTTGTTTCGGATAAAAAACATAGGGAAGAGCGACTCGATGCAATCTTAGATAAAATCAGTAAGTCGGGTTACGAAAGTCTGACCAAGGACGAGCGAGATTTTTTGTTTAACGCCAGCAAAGACAACTGATGCAAGAGCCGTTGGAAAAGAAATATTCGTTTCCACACCGAGTATTCTGGATACTGAACATTGCGGCAGTTATCGGCTTAATTTTCTCGTATATGGCGAGCCGAATATCGCCAGACGATATCTGGTGGCTGGCGCTATTCGGTCTTGGCTTTGGCACCTTGTTCGTACTCAACCTGGGTTTTATCGTCTTATGGCGTTGGCGAAAAAGCAGAAAATACCTATTGTCGCTGGTAATCTGCGTGCTCGGCGTCGGCAAAATTTTCGACATCGCAGAGCCCTCCATTTTTCGCGCGAAAGCTCCTGATCTTTCCCGAAATATCGAACCCGTTAAGTTGATGTCGTTCAATGTCCGGCTTTTCGATTTATACAACTGGTTTCACAGTGACGAAACACGCGGGAAGATTTTCAATTTTCTGCGCGAAGAAAATCCGGATATCGTCTGCTTTCAAGAATTCTACACGAATAACCGAAAGAAGCCCGCACTGAATAATAAAGATGCCTTGACACGTGTACTGCAAGCACCTTATTCGCACATTGAATACACTGTTTCTATGCACGGCACAGACTACTTTGGCATTGCCACATACAGTAAATATCCAATCATCCGGAGAGGAGCCCACCATTTCAAGAAAAGAGGAGGCAAT
>CAINVI010000144.1 GCA_903854075.1 Candidatus Pollutiaquabacter sp.
GCGATATATTAAGGAGAAGTACCAAAAGCCCGGCGAAGTTTTCTTGGGTGTAGTTCATCGCCTGGACCGGCCGGTGAGTGGCGTTGTTGTTTTTGCACGTACCTCCAAAGCGCTCTCCCGGATGAATGAATTGTTTCGTGAACGTAAAACGCAAAAAGTTTACTGGGCCGTGGTGCGTAATCGTCCAAAAGATGATCGTGGTACGTTGATTGATTATCTCGTGAAGAACGAAGCTAAAAATAAGTCGTTTGTTTCGGAAGAAGGGCGACAGGGAGCGTTACGTTCTTGGCTTGATTACCAACTGCTGGCTACCTCGGATACTTACTGCCTGTTGGAGGTGCATCCCCACACCGGGCGACATCATCAGATCCGTGTTCAGCTGTCGGCCATGGGATGTCCAATTAAGGGAGATTTGAAATATGGTGCTGAGCGGAGTAATCCGGACGGTTCAATCAGTTTGCATGCGCGTCGTTTATCTTTTCTTCATCCAATTAAACAAGAAGAAATTACGATTAGTGCTCGCGTTCCGATGGATCCGTTATGGCAATTTTTCGAAAAGGAAACGGGTAATTAAATTACCTGCGAGCGTGAAGCTGTTTAGTACTGCTCTTTTTCGTTCGGGAAATCTTTTGATTTCACGTCTTTGATGTAGTGTTGCGCAGCACCTTTTATTTCGTCGTAAAGATTAAGATAACGGCGAAGGAATCGAGGACTGAATTCATGCGTGATGCCCAGCATGTCGTGAATGACTAATACTTGTCCGTCAACTCCGTTACCGGCACCAATTCCGATAATCGGAACTTTTACCTGTTGCGCGACTTTAGTTGCCAGTGCTGCCGGAATTTTCTCGAGTACGATAGCAAAACAACCGGTTTCGGCCAGCAAGTGAGCGTCTTCGAGTAAGCGTTGTGCTTCCTGTTCTTCTTTAGCGCGTACCACATACGTGCCAAATTTATAAATCGATTGCGGGGTCAGACCAAGGTGACCCATCACCGGTACTCCGGCCGATAAAATACGTTCTACGGAATCTTTGATTTCACGTCCACCTTCGATCTTTACAGCATGTGCTCCGGACTCCTTCATAATTCGGATGGAAGAGTTGAGGGCTTCCTTGGAATTGCCTTGATAGGATCCGAAAGGAAGGTCCACCACGACCAATGCCCGCTGAACACCGCGCACCACGGAAGAGGCGTGGTAGATCATTTGATCGAGCGTTATCGGAAGTGTAGTCTCATGACCGGCCATGACATTGGAAGCGGAATCACCCACCAGCAGTACATCCACGCCTGCATCGTCCAGTATCCGTGCCAAGGAATAATCGTAGGCTGTGAGCATACTGATTTTTTCGCCCCGTTTCTTCATCTCCTGAAGGGTGTGGGTCGTGACTTTACGTTCTTCGTTCTTGGCTACTGACATGGATGGTGGTATAGGAAAGGTTATTCACTTTCAAAGCTACAAATTAACGTAAAAATCCTACTTTTGGGACATGAATTTCCGCCTTTCTGTCGTGCTGCTGTTTTTAACCGCTTTTTGGAGCTGTTCAGAAGATATTGACCTGACGGCGCCGTATGAAGAAACGATGGCGGTCTATGGTTTTTTGAATCCTAACGATTCGTTACAGTATATCCGTATCAGCAAGGCTTTTTTAGGGGATGGAAATGTGTATGTAATGGCGCAGCAACAGGACTCCGTAAATTATGGCAATATATTGGATGTGAAGATGGAGCGGATTTTTAATAATGTAGTTGCAGAAACATTTTCGCTTACGCGTGTAGATACAATTGCCAAGGACTCGGGTACTTTTTACTACCCTGGACAAGTTTTCTACGTCACCAACCGCATTATCCGCGAGGATGGCAGTAAGTACCGTTTGGTAGTCCGCAACACACAGACCGGTTATGAAGTCCGGTCAACAACCAGTATCATTCCTGATATCAACGTGAATGTTCCGTCACCATCGGACGCTGATTTTGCGACCCGCCTACCTATTACGTATAATTACCCCTCCACAGCGAACGCCAGAATCCACGATCTCGATATCATTTTCCGCTACCGTGAAATCGAAACTTCCGGCGCCGTGAGTTTTCATGCTGTGGTGATTCCCTTTACCGAGAAGCTGACTGGTGCTAATCCGTTTGGACCGATAGAGTTTCAGTATTTTCGTCCGGACTTTTTCATTACGCTGGGACTTGAAATTCCGGTTCGACCCGGTGTGACGCGCCGTGTGGATGGATTGCCGACCGGTCAGAAAGCCATTGAGTACCGTTTTTATTGCGGCTCTGACGATTTGTATACGTACTACCAGTTGACCCGTCCCAGCGACGGTATCGTGCAGGAGCGGCCGTTATTTACCACCATCGAGAACGGGGTGGGACTTTTTACCAGTCGGCTGATTCACTCCGAATTCAGGAACTTGAGCGCCAATACGCGTGCGGCTTTTGATACCTCAGCCGCTACCAGCAACCTGAATTTCCAGTTTTAAGTGTCGCTTTGACAGCCTTTTTTAGTTGAAAAAGGCGATTTAGCACAATTTCTGCCAATTTTTCTGCCTTTCTGCCAATGGCATAACTATTGACCAGGAGGAGTTACGATAACAACCGTAACAAACAACAACCCCAATATCATGAGAAAAGTAATCGGAATTGACTTAGGAACTACCAACTCCTGCGTGGCCGTCATGGAAGGCAATGAGCCGGTCGTGATTCCAAACAGCGAAGGCCGTCGAACTACGCCTTCGGTGGTGGCATTTATGGATAATGGCGAGCGTAAGGTGGGCGATCCTGCCAAGCGTCAGGCTATTACCAACCCGCGTAACACCGTTTTCTCCATCAAGCGCTTCATGGGTGAGACCTATGATTCGACAACGAAGGAGCGTGAGCGTGTGCCTTACGAGGTAGTGAAAGGCGATAACAATACGCCACGTGTTAAAATCACGGACAGAAACTATACTCCTCAGGAGATCTCTGCGATCATTCTGCAGAAAATGAAAAAGACAGCAGAGGATTATCTCGGCTACGAAGTAGGCGAGGCGGTCATCACTGTCCCGGCATACTTCAACGATGCTCAGCGCCAGGCTACCAAAGAGGCCGGTGAAATCGCAGGCTTGAAAGTGCTGCGTATCATTAACGAGCCTACGGCAGCCTCTTTAGCGTATGGTCTTGACAAGAAAAACAAAGACGAGAAAATCGCCGTGTTTGACTTAGGTGGTGGTACGTTCGATATTTCTGTCCTAGAACTCGGCGACGGTGTTTTCGAGGTGAAGTCAACTAATGGTGATACTCACCTTGGTGGCGATGATTTCGATCAGAAGATTATCGACTGGTTGGCCGATGAATTTAAGAACGACGAGGGCATAGACTTGCGCCGCGATCCGATGGCTTTACAGCGTTTGAAAGAGGCCGCGGAGAAGGCGAAAATTGAATTGTCCAGCTCTACGCAAACGGAAATTAATCTGCCGTATATAATGCCGGTTGACGGAATTCCAAAGCACCTTGTCAAGACATTGACCCGCTCCAAATTCGAGCAGTTGGCGGATGATCTTATTCGCCGTACGTTGGAGCCTTGCAAGAAAGCGTTGTCTGATGCCGGAATGAATCCAAGTGATATCGATGAAGTGATCCTGGTCGGTGGTTCCACCCGAATCCCTGCTATTCAGCAAGTAGTTGAAAAATTCTTCGGGAAGACACCGAATCGCGGTGTGAACCCGGATGAAGTAGTGGCAATTGGTGCAGCCATCCAAGGTGCCGTACTCACCGGTGAAGTAACGGACGTATTGTTGCTTGATGTAACGCCATTGTCACTCGGTATAGAAACCATGGGTGGTGTGATGACCAAGCTCATCGAGTCCAATACGACTATTCCTACCAAGAAGAGTGAGACGTTTTCTACAGCTTCGGATAATCAGCCTTCCGTGGAAATTCACATCCTACAAGGTGAGCGTTCCATGGCGCGTGATAACCGTACTATCGGACGGTTCCACCTGGATGGTATTCCGCCTTCTCCTCGTGGTGTTCCGCAGATCGAAGTCACCTTTGATATCGACGCAAATGGACTTCTACACGTAACAGCCAAGGATAAAGCCACTGGTAAATCCCAAAATATCCGTATCGAAGCGTCTTCCGGACTTTCTGAAGATGAAATCAAACGCATGAAGACGGAGGCGGAGGCTAACGCGGAAACCGATCGTAAGGCGAAAGAAGATGCTGATAAGATCAATCAGGCCGATACACTGATTTTCCAGAGTGAAAAACAGCTGACTGAATTTGGAGACAAACTCCCTGCTGATAAGAAGGAGACGATTCAAAAGGCGCTGGCTGAACTCAAAGACGCTCACAAAGAGCGTGATTTGACGAAGCTCGATACCGCCCTGCAAGCACTCAATACGGCGTGGTCGGCAGCTTCTGAAGAGATGTACAAAGCTACGCAGGGTGCTGAGCAGCCCGGACCGGATGCCGGCAATGCCAATGCAAAATCAGACGGCGAAGTTACCGACGTAGATTTTGAAGAGGTGAAAGACGATAAGAAATAATCGAATCGTTTATAACAAAAAAGAAAGGGAGCTTTTGGGCTCCCTTTCTTTTTTATAGTTATGATGTGTTATTGCATAAAGGCAATACCAACCTGAAAGCTCAGCGATTTTATTTTATCAATATTGAAATCCGCTTCGCGGTTGGTAGCGTAGTTATAACGTACGCCCAGTAAAGCAGCCGTGGTAGAGTTCGGTCCAAATTTGATTAAGGCTCCGGCTTCAGGACGTAGTAAAAATCCCCAATTGGTGCTGTACAGATTGTAAATATTGAAATAAACATCCTGTTCGCTATACATTGCGCCGACTCCTAATCCTGCGTAGGGCATGACCAACTTGTCGTCCATAAAATAGTAGTGCGCATTGAGGTTAAACGGTACGCTGTAGATGTATTTGTACAGATCGGTGGTGATAGCTCCATTGCCGAAATCATACGTCCGCTTAGGCTGGTATTGGTAGGAGGACGACCAGCTGAGTTCACCGCCAACTGAAATTTTTGGGGTTATGAAAAAACGTCCTTCGATTTTACCGCCGTAGAAACTGGTTCGTTCGATGAAGTTTTTGTTGTTCAGCGGAACGTTTATGTCCCATCCGAAGGCGAATAATCCATTTGGAATATAACCGTATTGTGCTTTGACGGAAGAACCGGAAATAAAAAGAAGCAGGAAGGTGTAAAGTATCTTTTTCATGGTGTTGTCTGATGATTGGAGAATCAACGTTGGATATACGGTGACTGTATAAAGGACTGATCGATGGCGTCAAGTCCGTATTGAATATTGACGGTCGTGAAATCGGAAAGTAATCCGTTGCCGATTCCGGTCCATAGTACAATTACTTTGTCGTTGTTGGCGTCAGCGTTTTTCAAGTCAAGGATTTCCATGACAATAGTTCCTGTGTTGTAGGAATAGGAGTAAGAGAATGGGTAGTAATAATAACAGCTGTAGCAGCCCCAATAGTACGGATCATAGTAACCCGGATATCCCCACCAGTAGCCCGGCGAAATAATATTTCCTTCGTTGAGTTGATTAATGGCGAAAATATTGACACCCAGATCGGCGTTGGCAGTAGAGTCGAAAGGAAGATTAGTATATCCGCGTGCGTTCATGTTGGATTTGACGCGGTTGATAAGTTGATTAGCAATATTGGATGGCAAAAGCGTATCGCCGTTCGGGTCATTGGTTACAATACCGACTTGGTCTACGATTTTATAGGTCACATATTCGCCGAAATCAGCGGTTTCATCATAAAGGGTCGCTACCAGAAAATCGTCGGAGAGGTTGGAGAGGTTCGGTTCCTTACGGCAACCGAAAGAAATACTAACCAGTAACAACAGGAAAGTTATTTTTTTCATTGCGATTAATTATTTTTTGGTAAAGGAATGTAATATTTGGTTCTATATCAAGTATTCCAGACTTGTAATATTCAGTAATTCGGGGGACATTGGCCCTGAATTAAAATCATATCTCTTATGAAAATCAGTCACTTAATACTGGTTCTGTTCTTATTATCGGGCTGTTCCACCTATAATGTAACGTATGAGCGTAAGCCGGGAACGGATTATACGCGCTATAAAACGTATGCTTGGCTACCGGCAGACTCAACGCCGGGGAATAACAAGCAATTTCTGAACGATCGAATCATGTATTATTCCAATCAACAGCTAGCTGCCAAAGGAATGCAGATAGATGTCAATAATCCGGATGCGGTGTTTAATTTTTATACCTACACCGTGGATAAAGTACAGTATCAGTACAATCCACCGCCGGCTTCTATGTCATTCGGTTTTGGCGGTCCGGGTTATTATATGGGTTATGCTGCTCCGCTGGCTCCTGCTACTGTTACGCAAATCAATTACAAAGAAGGCACTTTGGTCATTCAGATGATTGATACCCGTTCGCATACAGAAGTATGGAAAGGAATTGTCTCCAAAACATTTGATCAAGGTATTGACATTGATGCTGAATTGCGTTCAGCTATTGCCAAGACGATGTACACGCTGCCGGTACGAAATACTACGAAGTGATGTAGTGGAAATCATCTGCATCCACCCATGCCGCTTCGGATGGAAATGGATGAAGCACGTTACATGCCCGGGTTTGGTAGGGACCTGTTGTATTCTTTTTGTTTCAGTTTGTTCGTGGCAGGTCGCCTAATCGGTGCAGTATATGGCTCTGTTTTTGGTTTAACAAATTGCCAGTCGTTTATGGTGTGCTGCTCTTAGCGGTCGTTCGATTAAAACGCATAGCTCAGTCCGCCGATTCCCCCGAATTGCGTAATGGTAGAGTAGCCAGAAATGCCAACTCCTGAACCACCAGTGCCGAAAAACACATTGGCACCAAGGGATTGGATAGGCATATACAATTGCGGTTGAAGGCGAATGCCGATTCTGTCGGTAAGATTGACGCGAACACCTCCTTTAAGGGCAACTGCAAATTTTTCAGCAGCATTTACATTGTAGGTTTGAGGCGTAAAGACCACCATACCGGCGCTAATGCCACCATAGAGTGTAATGCGATCACTGGTCTTCTTCATACCATTAAAGCCAATCATAAAATAATCAATGGCGATGTCATCGTTGGCTCTGGTTTCGAAATAGCTATTGCCAAGAAAATAAAAAAGGTCTGCTGATGCGCGAACAACCTGGCGCTGGTACGTTAATTCAATTTCTTTATAAGGTGAGGCCTCAATACCAAGACTAACACCGAAAATGGAGCCGTCATTCAGGTACACAGAACCACCGTCGATTTCGAATGTTTCGTCAAAGTTATAGCCATAAAAAGGGGTGATGCTGATGTTACTCTCATCCTCTTTATCTTGTTTAGAAAGCGGCGGAGGAGGGCCGGCAGCGTATTGTTGAGCTTGGAGAACGTTAGCAAATAAAAGGCTGCAAAGGAGAGTGGTGAAGTAGAGTAATTTGTTGTGCATCTTTTTTTAAGCAAATATATTACTAGCCGGTTAATATGCAAACAAATTATATTTTCGAACTCCAGGAGTAATTATTGCTTTATTTGGAAGCTCTTTAAAAGACAAAGAGGACCGATGTGGCCCTCTTTGAAATTATATCATTACTAATTTATTGTTTTTTCATAAACCGCTTGTTGGTTAATTGTCCAACGGTGTTCCTGATTTGTAAAATGTAGATTCCGTCAGGAAGAAGCGAAATATCTATCTTGATTTCCTGCTCCGTAACCGGAATGTCCATCACTTTTTTACCTATAAGGTCACTAATTGAAAGGTGTTCAATAGAACCAAAAGATTCATGGTCTTGCACTAAGACGATAAGTTCGGTGGATGCCGGATTCGGATATACACTTACCGGATCAGACTGTTTTCCCTCCGAGCTAATCATTGCGGCCGGCGTTGTAAACAGCGATGAGTTCGTGTAATTGGAGCAATTGGATTTAACTCTCCATTCGTAGGCCGTAGATCCGCTCAATGCAGTAATGTTTACGGAAGATGCAGTGACAGGTCCAATTTGCGTCCACTTATTAGAGGATACTTTTTTATAACGAATAGTGTAATTAGTAGCTCCGCTGGAAGCATTCCAGTTCAAAGTAGCACTGTTTCTGGTAAGGTTGGAAACGTTGAGTCCGGTTGGGATGGTACAGCCGCTGGAGGCAGTGGTGAAACTAACAGTACTGGAATAGACCGAGCAATCGGCGGTGACTTTCCAATTGTAGGTAGTAGAAGCCGTCAGACCGCTTAGAACGAAGGTGGTGCTAACAGTAGCGTTTGCTGTTATCCAGATAGTAGCTGCGGAAGTTTTGTATTGTACAGTATAGGAAACAGCGCCGGTGACAGCAGACCAGGAAAGCGTTGCGCCTGAGCTGGTAATGGATGAAGTGGTAAGTCC
>CAINVI010000145.1 GCA_903854075.1 Candidatus Pollutiaquabacter sp.
AATGAAGAGCTGGGCAAGCGCGGCATGCAATTGTCCAATGGATACGGTGATCAGAAAGACAAAACCTTCCGTATCGCTCATATGGGAGAGCTCAACCTGGATGATCTGGTAGAAGTCACCGGCGCCATTGAAGACATATTAAAACTCCAAGATTGATTGATTCATTCATTCAACTGTTCCCTCAACTTACGTACTTTTCTCCCTTAATCATATACTGCAGATCATGGCCAACATTAAACCCTTCAAAGGAATCCGCCCGCAAGCTAAACTGGTAGCTCAAATTGCCAGCAAACCGTACGACGTACTGAATGAAAAGGAAGCGCGAGAAGAAGCCGACGGCAACGAACTCTCCTTTTACCACGTGATCAAGCCGGAGATCGACTTTCCGGATGATTTCGATCACTATGCGGATGAGATCTACGCTAAAGGAAAATCCAATTTCGAGGCGTTGTACAAGAAGGGAGTTTTTAATCAGGATGCAGACGAATGTTACTATGTCTACAGCCAAACCATGAACGGACGTCGTCAATATGGAATTGTAGGAGCTGCATCGGTAGACGATTATTTGAACAACGTAATCAAGAAACATGAATTGACTCGTCCGGATAAGGAAGAAGATCGCAAGAAGCATGTTCGTGTCAGCAAACTGAATTACGAACCGGTTTTTTTCGCCTACCGTCATAAACCGGAAATCGATGCAATTGTAGATGGAATCATCACCGCTTCGCCGGTCTATGAATTCACCGCTGATGATGGCATCGGACACACTTTTTGGGTAGTAAATGATCCAACAACCGTCAAGACGCTTCAATCATTATTTCAGGCTGTACCGGCTGTTTACGTAGCGGATGGTCATCACCGAACGGCGGCTGCCGCATTAGTTGGTGCTGAACGGCGTGCTGCCAATCCGAATCATAACGGCACGGAAGAGTACAATTATTTCCTGGCTGTGCATTTTCCGGACAACCAATTGTCCATCATGGATTACAACCGTGTCGTTAAAGACCTCAATGGATTGAGTACTTCCGAATTCATGGAGAAACTGAATGATTCATTCCAGGTTGAAAAAATCGGAGCTTCCATTTACAAACCATCCCGATTGCACGATTTCGGAATGTATCTGGAAGGAAATTGGTACAAACTTACCTCCAAATCCGGCACGTACGATGATAACGACCCAATTGGTATTCTCGACGTGACGGTTTTGTCGAAGCAGATACTTGAGCCAATTCTTGCTATCAAAGATCTTCGTACGGATAAACGGATTGAATTCGTCGGTGGCTTGCGTGGTTTGGGCGAACTCGAAAAAAGAGTCAACAGCGGTGAAATGAAAGTTGCGTTCGCTCTTTATCCGGTTACCATGAAACAGTTGATTGATATCTCTGACTCGGGATTGATCATGCCACCGAAAGTAACCTGGTTCGAACCGAAATTGCGAAGCGGATTGGTCCTGCATGCACTCGATGAACCGTATACGGTTTAAGAATGAGGAGTCTATTCAACGAAGGAACAGCTACCGAACTGAATACCCGATTTTTATCGCTTGCTGAAGATACTCCTGCAGTATGGGGAACAATGAATGCCGGACAAATGATTTGTCATTGTTCGGATGCAGTACGTGAAGCGCTCGGTATACGACCAACTCCTTCTGCTGCGCGTCTACTTACAACGACAATTGTCAAATGGATTTTCATTTACCTGTTAAACTGGCCGAAAGGTAAATTGCCAACATCGACGGATTACGATCAACATAAATCCGGTACTTGTCCAACGGATTTTAACACGGATCGACTGGAATTACTTCGTTTGCTTTCCACCCTGCAAAGCCAGCCGGTATGGTTCAAGTTTCACGCACACCCGCTGTTTGGCCGTTTATCGCGTAAGGAATGGGGCACCTTCCTATGGAAACACCTGGACCATCATCTGCGGCAATTCAATGCCTGACTCCCATCCGTTCAGTCTTTTGATTTAAACACATCCCCAGGAATCCCTTTGTTGATGCTATAATTGGTGAATTGCAAATAGATCATCCCTTTCTGCTTTTCAGCATCATTCCCTTTTGGCGCAGATGATTTCACATTGTTTAAATCTGCAGCTACCGCTTTAGGCACTTTGAATTTACGGGTATCAATGGAAAAAATCATGCTGTCGGGCAAAGCGAATGCGGCCTGTTTACCGAAAAAATATTCTGCATTCACCGTACCATTGCTCCGAGAGGTAACCTGGGAACGCAAGATGAGATTTCGTTGCGTATCAACCCACAGCTTTCCCAGAATCAGGTCTGCCGTGTCCGAGAGCGGCAGGATATTTACAACGGAAACAACCGTCCCGCGATATTTATCTACGCCTTGTAGTAATGGCATGTAGGAAGCCGTATCGCGCAGGTTTTTGAACAACTGATCAAAACCTTGTCGGGGTAATAACGCAATTCCTTTCGAACGAATTCTGAATTGATCCGGCTGCTTGAAAAAAACCGTAGCGTTTACCGGCATCATTTTTACAAACGGAATATCTGTTCGAATTCGAACATCGGCCTGATAATCACGAACAGATTGAAACTTACGATTGACATCACGCACGATTTTACGAGCATCCTGCGCCGGAGCCAGCCATGAATTACATACAATCACCAGCATTAACAATACTACACGTCTCACGACTGGATATCCTTTCTGTTATAGTAATACAGCAATACACTCATGAAAGCCACAATATGCACAAGCATGAACAGGATCGAATAACGTATTTGACTCCACGGTAACGGGTCCTCAAAGAAACTGCGCCACGCCGACATATGCGTTGTAAAAAGATAGGGTTTGATCATATCAAACAGCGGCACTTCTAGCGTACCAATGATTGTAAACAGGATGATCAAGGCCATGGTAGAAATTATCGGACCGATTGAATTATCGGAAAAGGCCGAGAGCATTAGCGACAATGTTCCAATGAGTGTCAATGCCAGAAATGCCATTCCCAATGCAGCCATGAACCTCCATAACACGTCACCGTCTTGCAGAATAATCAGCTGGTCCGTTTTGAGTACAATCAAATCTCCCGGACCGAAAGCCAGTAATCCAACTCCCAGCGCAAGTATTCCCAGCCAAATTAAGAGTAGTAAGGTGTATATCGAACCGGCCAGAAATTTCGAAAGTATTATCGTTGTGCGGGAAACTGGACGCACCAACAGAAAACGCAACGTTCCCATGGCCGCTTCGCCGGAAAGCATATCGCCGGTCACCAGGGCCACCAACAAAGGAACCTGGATGATGAGCATTTGCAGAATTATAAAACAAATCAGGTTGCCGTTCATGATTTTTCCTTCGAAAAGGAACGACTGCTCGACAGACTGGGTAATGAACTTGATGTAATTTTCACCATCTGCATACATCGCGAACTGGATGAGCCCTGCAATCAGCGCAATAGCGATAAAGCCAATATAACTGCGTGGCCGTGCAGCAATTTTCTTCAATTCTAGTACCGTCAGTCGGAGCAGCATGTCTTCAGCGGGTAAGTTTCATGAAAAAATCTTCCAGCTTTCGCTTGGAGTTAATGCCAATCGGCGTACATCCGGCTCCGCAAAGCCAGGCATTCAGGGATTCAATCTCGTTACTACGAAGTCGGAAAATCAGATCATCACCGACTGTTTCCGTCCAAAAAGATTTCCATTGAGACTGCTCCGTGATGAATTGCGCCTTACGGATATCTGTAAAGGTAAAGCGAACCAACAAATCATCAGCATCCAGTAATTCCTGAACACTGCCTTCTGCCACGGAACGACCTTTTGAAATGATGACCATCCGTGTAGCAATCAATTCAACTTCCGATAAAATATGGGACGACATAAAAACCGTTTTACCCATAGCACGAAGTTGTACGGTAAGGTTCCGGAGATCAATGATACCTTGCGGATCAAGTCCGGTAGTCGGTTCGTCTAGTATAACCAGTTCCGGATCGTGCAGCAACGCCTGGGCCAGTCCCAGCCGCTGTTTCATACCGTGTGAATAATTTTTTACGGGATCCTTATCACGACCAACCAATCCAACAAGCTCGATTACACGATCGATATTCCCAGAGGACGTATCAGCACCACTCATGGCGCCAAAAATTTTGAGATTACTGCGCGCCGTGAGATATTTGTAAAAATCAGGCTTTTCGACAATGGCTCCCACTCTTTTCAGGTAATCAACTTGTCCGGAACGGACAGACTGTCCAAAGAACCGGATATCACCGGAGCTGGGTCGAATAAGACCCAGCAACATTCGAATAGTGGTGCTTTTTCCGGCACCATTGGGTCCCAGGAAACCGTAAATGTCACCAGGGTTTACGCTAAATGAAAGCTGATCAACCGCAACGAAATCGCCGAAGGTCTTCCCTAGTCCGGAAACTTCAATTGGGTTCATTTAAGATGTGACAGAATTTTCTCGTCTAACGGATTAACAGATGACGGATAAAAGGCCAACAAATTACCGTTTTCATCGATAAGGTATTTACTGAAATTCCAGGCCGGTTCCTGATCGTTCCATCCGTTTTTGCTTTTATCACTCAACCACTGATAGAGCGGAGCTTTGTCTTTTCCTTTCACCACGACTTTTTCGAACATGGTAAAGGAT
>CAINVI010000146.1 GCA_903854075.1 Candidatus Pollutiaquabacter sp.
AAAATATATTGATTTTAGGGGTGGAAGTCATTGTCGAACTGTGATTATTTACTCTAAATTTACACTCAAGTATAATAGTGTATGAAAAGCTCTCTTTTTATTCAATTTTATAAGGTTTCAGAGTTAATTTTGAAACGTTGATGAATCGTTTTATAAACCTGCTGTTGTTCGTCGGATTATTCAGTCTGATCACCTCTTGTGTAAAAGAGGACGATCTGAATTTCGATGATTTGTCGGTATCGGAATGGACGCCGGACATTGCGGTTCCGTTGGTCAATTCTTCTTTTTCGTTCAATGACATTACCGGCTGGGAAGGCGCCGACGAACTCGAAGTGGATGCTAACGGACGAATTACTATTATTTCCAGCAGTTCGTTGTACGATCGACAGGCGGATGCTTTTTTTACCATACAAGATCAAGCAGTAACTGCCGGAGCGCAATTCACCCCGGCTATGGTGACGGCTTTACTGTCTGCGCCTTCAGTTTCGGTTCCGGTTACTCAAACTCTTGGATTTACCACCACCAATAATTGTCGGATAGATTCGGTGTTGCTCAAAGACGGATTGCTGACGCTGACCAGCACGAATAATTCTTCGGTTGCTGCCCGTGTGGTGATGTTTATTGAGCAGATGAAAAAAAATGGTCGTCCTTTTGTCGATACGTTGATTATTCCCGCCAACAATAACAGTACGATGGTGCTGGATTTGACGGGCTATCAGTTGGGGCTTTCTCAAAATGGTGCAGTGAATCAACTGGAAATCGCTTACGGAATTACCTTTTTTGCCGGATCGCTATCACCACAGGTCGGAACTGGAGTTATTATCAATGCGGAATTTGAAGCGATGCAATTCCAAATGGCTTACGGGTACTTCGGAAATCTTCAATTTGATATTCCGTTGGATAGCGTAGCATTGGATTTCTTTTCGTCCAATGTAACGGATTCTTTCTATTTCGCTGATCCGGTCATGAAGCTTTCCGTAGCTAATTCGGTAGGTGCAAACTTCCGCCTCAGCGGTATTCAGTTGCGTCCGATCGGTCAGCAAGGACAGTCGATTCCTTTCAGTACGAGCGTGCAGTCTTTTGATATTAGCGCTCCTGCATTTCCCGGGCAGACTGCTGCGGATACGCTCGTGCTTACGAATGCCAATTGTAATGGTACCTTATCCACAGCCTTGGAGCAGCGCCCACGTTATATCGAATACGCAGGCACTGTTACGGCAAACATTCCGCCGGTCTCGAGTTCTAATTTCATCAGTGCTGATAGTCGATTTCAGGCCAATCTTCGGGTAGAACTTCCACTGGACGGCTGGTCGCAACGATTCACCATACGCGATACTGCGGATTTCAACATTGACAACCTAGATCAGGTGGATTCTCTGGTGTTCAGATTGAATGTCGCCAACGGATTCCCGTTTGATGCTTACACCCAAATTTATTTTGTCAATGCCGGTTTTCAGATTCTCGACAGTTTGTTGCTGGATCCTGCTGATTTGATCATTGCCGCTGCAGCGGTAGATGTCAATGGTTATGCCGTTGCTCCAGCCCGTACGATGCACGATGAGCCACTGGGACAAGACAGAATCAGCCGCATACTTTCTTGTGAAAAGATGATTATTGTTTCTGTGCTACGGACCACCGGAGCGCCTTTACGTTCGGTTAAAATTACCGACCGGGATCAGCTCGACGTAAAGATCGGAGCACGGGCACGATTAGCAGTAAGTGTAAATTGATTGGCAGGATGAGGAAACTACTAAATATTATCAGTGGTGCAGCAATGGTTCTGCTTTTTTCCTTGCCGTCAAAGGTCGTAGGACAAGGCCCGGTTCTGCTTCCGCATATTTCTGCAATTCCACAATCAATCAGTTACCGGCCTTCGTTATTTCCGGAACACAAACGATTTTTCGGCGTCCCTTTCTTGTCAAACATGAATGTGCAGTGGTCGAACAGTTCTTTTGATTATACGTCTGCGCATACACTTACAGATACCGGTGCTTTTCTGGATCTGGATGTATTGATTCGGGATGTTAAAGCTAAAAATACGCTGGGCGCTGAGACAGATATTGAACTTCTTTCCTTTGGTTTCGGCGGACAAAAAAACTTCTTTTCCTTTAATCTATCGCACCGGTCCATGTCGCTTTTTCGCTACACGGATGATTTTATCAATTTGCTTTACGAAGGTAATGGTATGTTTATTGGCCAGTCAGTGGACCTCTCTACGAATACTTTTCAGGCCATGCAGTGCATGGAAATCGGAGTTGGGTATAACCGGAAGCTCAATAATAAATGGTCCGTTGGGATACGTTTGAAACGTCTCTACGGAATGGACAATGTTTCCACGGATTTCTCGAAGCTGTCAGTATCTACGGCTGTTGACGATTACACGTTGCAGTTGAATGCGGATGCGGCAGTGAATTCTTCTTCGCCGTTACTCGATGGAAATACTGACGAGGTCACCGGTTCATTGGGTGCAATTACGCGCTACATGTTCAACGGTAAAAACGGAGGTTGGGCCTTGAATGGTGGTGTGGCTTTTCTGCCGAACGATCGGTGGACGGTAACGCTCGATGCGCTTGATTTCGGCAGTATTACCTGGCGAGACGCGCCGGTGAATTACCGTATGCGGCAGGGAACATATTCTTTCCAAGGAATCGGTTTGGAGCAGCTGATCAATGATGATGCTGATTCCGATGATTACCTGGACTCACTCGAAAATACGTTCAATATTGAAGAAACCAACGACAAGTTCACGACTTCCCTGCATGGTAAGTTGATGCTTACAGGGCAGTACAGAATTGCCGAAGGAACGTACGGGATAGTGGCACTGCGTGGAATGATGGTTTCCGAGGAGCTTATTCCTTCTTATGTAATAATGCTTCGTAAGGATCTTGGTCGCCGTTTTGCAATA
This sequence comes from Candidatus Pollutiaquabacter sp., assembly GCA_903854075.1. Lineage (GTDB taxonomy): Bacteria > Bacteroidota > Bacteroidia > AKYH767-A > 2013-40CM-41-45 > Pollutiaquabacter. The sequence continues at coordinate 2,906 of CAINVI010000146.1, forward strand.
GCGGCAAATTATGCGCGCCAGTATAATTCCATCAACACGTTTGGAGCCGGTATTTACCTCCGACTGGGTAGCTTTAATTTCTTTGTACTTTCAGATAATCTTCCGGGAACTATATTCCCGCTCGACTCCCGTGTTTCTCAAGTGAGTTTCGGACTTTCCTTCAGTCAGCTGCGTGCCATCAAGAAAGTCAAAGCCAAGAAGCAGGAAGTTCCTGAAAAGAATGACGTCATTGAGCGGTACTGATTCTTTTAGTGGGTAACGGCTAAGCGAGCGAATCGCACACCTTTTGGTGTTACCAACCTTACGATATACAGACCGGCTATAAGATTTGCGGTTTCCAGCTCATGATGCAACTGGCTGTTGATGCTTTCTTCCAAGACAATCTTTCCGTCCATACTCAGTAAAGAAACAGTTGCCAATGTTTTAGCCGCAAACTGAATGGTCACAAAGGCATTGGCCGGATTCGGGAAGAGTTGAGCGCTTTCCAACAGCGGATCGATTTCCTCAACACCGGGAGCGGTAATCAGTACGAGGTTAGAGGAAGCGATACAGCCGTTAGCGTCCGTGATGTACACCTGGTAGAATCCGGCACGGAGTGGAACGTGCTGAATAGAGTCGGCGCTAATAATCGTATCGCCGTTCAGCAGCCATTGGTACGTGGAGGCGGAAGTGCTGTATAGCGTACCTGCAATGTCACTGATGACCGGCGGCGTTGCACTTCCCACGTCGAGAAGTAAAGTGTTTGAATTTATCGGAGCAGGACTTGCACAGGCATCGTTGCTGACCAAGACGCAGCGGATATTATCATTGTCTGCAGGATTGGTGATGGTAAGCTGCGGACTGTTGATGCCGATGGGTTGGCTGTTACGGAACCAGGTGAAAGTTGGGTTCGTGCCACCGAATTGATACGTCGCTTCCAGTATCGCAGGACTTCCGATACACGTGGTACCGGAAAGACTTTGAATAGTGATGGTCGGAGTGAGCGAGGTA
>CAINVI010000147.1 GCA_903854075.1 Candidatus Pollutiaquabacter sp.
ATGAATCCTGCGCTCTAACCACCTGAGCTACCTCGCCGGATACTTATTTCGGGGTGCAAATATCCGAAATTCCTTCATTTGGGCAAATAAAGGAGATAATATCTTTAAGCAGTATAAAAAAAACCCGGACCATAATTGGACCGGGTTTAAAGGCCAAAGTTAGAAGTACTTAGTCAGCTGTTTCAGACTTCTTCTGATCTTGAATGGCATCACGCATGTCCTGGCAGGCACGCTTGATTTCCTGGAGACCCTTACGAACGCGGGTTCCGGCAGCTGCGTTTCCTTTTTCAGAAAACTTGATGACATCCTCTTCAATAGAAGCCACCAGTTGCTTGATTTTTTCGTATTCTTTCATGGTGTTGGAGATTAAGGGATTAGTGTTTAGTTAATTTACGTGGGAGTGTAATTATAGTAAAAATTGGAATTAAAACGCAGCAATCTTGTCTGACATATACTCGCCTGCTTTTAGCTTGACTTGCGCTTTGCTGAACGCGTCGATGGTATATTCGACATCTTTCAGGGTATGAACTGCGGTCGGGATCAGTCGAAGGATCATCATATCTTTCGGAACTACCGGATACACTACAATGGAGCAGAAAATGTCATAATTTTCACGCAAATCGTAGATAAGGTTGGTTGCTTCCGGAATACTGCCATTCATATACACTGGGGTAACCGGACTTTCCGTATTGCCAATATTGAAGCCCGCTTGTTTTAGTCCGGACTGAAGGGCATTTACCACTTTCCAGAGGTTATCCTTCAACTGAGGCTGTGACCGCAATAATTCAAGTCGTTTGAGGGCTCCGAGCACCAGCGGAGTAGGCATGGTCTTGGCGAAAATCTGCGATCGCATGTTGTATCGCAGGTATTCGATAACATCTTCGTTGGAGGAAATGAAACCTCCGATCAACGCCATGCTTTTAGCAAAGGTTCCGAAGTAAACATCGATTCCATCTTGAACGCCTTGCTCTTCACCAGTGCCAGCACCGGTTTTTCCCATGGTTCCAAAGCCGTGAGCATCATCAACGAACAAGCGGAATTGGTATTTTTTCTTGAGATCTACGATTTCCTTGAGCTTTCCCTGATCGCCACGCATTCCGAATACGCCCTCTGTAATTACGAGGATGGATCCACCGGTTTCGTCAACGATTTTAGTGGCGCGTTCCAATTGTTTTTCGCAACTCGCGATGTCGTTATGAGGGAAAACAAACCGTTTTCCCATGTGCAGACGAACACCATCGATAATGCAGGCATGACTTTCACTGTCATAGACAATAACATCGTGTCGATCAACCAATGAATCAATCGCAGAAACCATTCCCTGATAACCGAAATTCAGCAGAATAGTATCTTCTTTGCCCATGAAGGCCGATAATTCGTTTTCAAGTTGCTCGTGATGGTTCGTGTTACCCGACATCATTCGAGCACCCATTGGAGATGCAAAACCATAGGAAGCAGCAGCATCAGCGTCCGCTTTCCGAACTTCCGGATGATTAGCCAGACCCAGGTAATTGTTTAAGCTCCAAACTAAACGTTCTTTTCCACGGAAAACCATACGTGGTCCGATTTCACCTTCGAGTTTAGGAAACGTGAAATAACCGTGTGAGTCCTTCGCATGCTGACCTAAAGGTCCGCGGTTCTTTTTTATTTTTTCAAATAAATCCACTTCGTTCTTTTTTTAATTATAATCATGCATGATTATATACAACTGATTATCACAAATGTATTGAATTCTTATGAAATTTCATTTTTTTTGGCCTTTTTATTGAACACTTTTTGCGATATCCTGTTAATTACTTTACCAAGATTTAGTACTGTTACACCCGAACGCTTCGTCTCAAAATGAGATTGAAACGCTGGAAATCCTATTTTTAAGTTAAATAGGCCAATTTAAACGTTTAGCGGTCTTGTCGCTTGGGTAAAATTGTCGTTTCTTGCCACCCCGAAAAATCCATTCCTTATGCGTTTTTTATTGATAATTCCGCTCCTTTTACTTCGCGTGGTTGCCTACTCACAGTCGCTTCAACTGGCAGCACAACTAAGCTACGGAAATGCTTCTTTGGCAAACATTTCTGGATATGTTGACACTCTGAACAACGAGTATGCACTGGTAGGTACGGACTTCGGTATGTCCATTGTGGATGTAACTGTCCCCACCAATCCAGTCATCAAATACACCGTTCCCGGTGATCCTTCCATATGGCGCGAAATCAAAACCTACCGTAAATTCGCGTATGTTGTTACGGAAGGTGGTGGCGGTGTTACCGTTGTCGATTTGTCCAACTTACCTGGACCGATCAGTTACCAGCAATATACCGGAGATGGTCCGTTGGCCGGACAGATCAGTTCGGTGCATGCTCTGCATGTCGACACTACCGCCGGATACCTGTACCTCTTCGGTAGTAATATTGGTAACGGTCATTCTCTCTTTTTCGATCTATCCGATCCTGCGAATCCTACTTATGCCGGAGAATATATCTATCCGGGCGGTGGCAATTCCTCCTATGTGCACGATGGATACATTGACGGAGACACACTGTACGAAGGTCATATCTACTCTGGTTTCTTTACCATTGTCGATGTAACGAATAAGTCGAATCCAGTACTCTTGGGCACTCAGCAAACGCCTACGGCGTTTACACACAATACCTGGCTTTCAGTGGATCACAAAACGCTCTTTACGACCGATGAAAACAACGGTAGCTTTTTAGGGGCATTCGATGTATCGGATCCCACCAACATTCAGGAGTTATCACGCATCCAGACTGCTCCGGGATCCAATTCGGTTATTCACAACACACATATTCTTAATGATTATGCCATTACTTCGTGGTACACGCAGGGTGTAGTTATTCATGACGTTAGTCGTCCGTGGAATCCGATCGAGATTGCTAAATACGATACCTATCCTCAGAGCAATGGCGGCGGTATGGATGGCTGCTGGGGAGTTTATCCTTTCCTGCCATCCGGAAATCTGTTGGCTTCTGATATTTCCAACGGACTCTTTGTGTTAACGCCAAACTATGTTCGTGGATGCTACCTGGAAGGAACGGTAACAGATACGGTTACCGGATTCGTACTTCCTAATGCAACGGTTGAGTTGATTCAGCCAAGTATTTTTAAATCTACATCTTCAACCGGCCAGTATGCCACCGGTACCGTCGTGCCTGGTACCATTGATGTACGTGTTTCCCGCGCTGGCTACGTCACTAAATTAATCACCGGTGTCACACTCATAAATGGTCAGCTCACGCAATTGGATGTGCAGCTCGTGCCCCTTCAAACGGTTTCTGTCGAAGGTTTGGTAACTGATTCGGCCACTGGAGCACCGGTTCCCAATGCATTGGTCGCTTTACAAAATGCCGACTTTGATTTTCAGGTTATCACGGATGCCAACGGTGTGTTTCAGATCAATGGTGTCATCGATGGTTTCTACAGTCTGACTGTCGGACAGTGGGGATATAATACCTACTGCGATGCTGTCTTAACTTCCGGTGCGCCTATTCTTGTATCCTTGTCACAAGGATATCAGGATGATTTTTCGTTTGATTTTGGCTGGACGGTAAGTAGCACTTCCGGAAATGCCTGGGAATTGGGAGAGCCTTTCGGGACCTTCGATAACAGCGGCAACATAGTTAATCCTGATTTCGATGCCTCGGG
>CAINVI010000148.1 GCA_903854075.1 Candidatus Pollutiaquabacter sp.
ATTTTTTCTTTGTACCGGTTTACTTTTTATTCGTACCACCGTTGTAACGGCCTCATCAGAGCCTATTACAGGAGCAGACACCGTTTTTGAACAACACAACAGAATACTTTTACTTTTTCCGATACTGAAGGTAGAAACAAATACTCCGCGTCCACCCATTATGGATTTTGTTGAATTGGAGCTGGCGGCTGATTTGGATCACGAGCTGTATTCTTATTTATCTTCTCTTAGTGACGACTCACTTCGCGTAATATCCAATGATGTGAGAAATTCAACATTGTATAAGAACATTCTGCCGGTTGACATTGCGCCAGAAAAAGCGTGTAAGCTACTCCAGCCGGATGCGCTATTTACCGTACGATACCACTTTATCAACATGCCGACGCTGTACAGTAACGAGCAGAGTATAGCCAGCCAATTGAGCGAGCTGAGGGCAGAGTTCGCAATCTACGATTGTCAGTCCGGAAATACAGTCTGGAAAGCCAATCACGTGGAGTACGTTCCTACGCCGACAGCGGCCTATAACGACCTGATGAAAAAGATGTATAAATACCTTGAAGAAATTTTGCCGTATCAAAAAAACAATAAAAGTGCAGGTATAAATTAAAACTCATAGTATAAATCAATCGTAAAATTACCATTCCCAATAATTTTAAGCCATCAATTATAACCCATTTATCAAACTTGAATTATTATGAAAAAAATGTTTAAGCTATTCACGACCGCTGTTGTCTTTATGTTGTTCACCATGTTCTCTGCTCAGGCGCAATACCGTTTTGGTGTTTTGGCTGGCGCCAATTTCGCCGATGTGGTAGGTGATGAATCGAGTGACAATGCTATTAAAACAAGCTTTCACGCCGGAATTGGTATAGAAGGTTCTCTAAACGAAAGATATTCCCTCACGCTTGCTGCGCTCTATTCTGTGAAGGGAACAAAAAGTGAAGAAATCAGTGATCTTTGTGTCGACATCAATTATGTTGAATTTCCGTTGGCGATTAAATATCAACTAGAGAACGGATTCGGATTTTGGGTAGGACCTTACTTTGGCATCTTAACTAGTGCGAACTTTAAATTCGATAACGAGAGTGAAGAAGTAACGGAACAATTTAACGATCTTGATGCGGGTGTTAAACTTGGATTGGGCTACCGCCTGAAAAATGGTCTTGGAATTCACGTCGATTATTCACGTGGATTGACCAATATCGATCATTTTGACAACTCCGATCTGGAAAATCAGAACAGTGTGTTTGGAGCCGGCCTCTCTTATTATATTTCTACTAAATAATCTTCTACAAAACGTGAAAAAGGCTAAAAAGAGAACTGAGGTTATCCCGCTTCTCTTTTTGGTGCATTACCAATTCATAGATGATTATACTAGTAGCGAATACGTTTTGATTGCTGCAAAAAATAACGCTCAATTAATGTGTAGTATACGGTAGCAAAAATTATTGCTACACCGACTGCGGTAGCAAAACGCGCAATCGGCGATAAAACTCCAATCATAAAAACTGCAATCGCACCACCGGCCAGTCCGTGGGTCAGGTAAAGCGAGTAGGAAATTTTCCCAAGAAAATCGGCAGCTGCAGTGGAGTTACGTATAAAAAGAATGCCCGCAATACTCAGTAAAGAAAACGGAACGGCAGCGGGAATTTCTTTGAGATAGATGAAGAACAGCAACGCCACTACGGTAACGCCGAATTCTGTACGGTTGATGCGGCCGGTATAGTGTAGAAACGTCTGAAATCCGATGGCGAAAAAAACGTAGTAGTTGAATACCGTGTAGTAATCGGCAGGTATGAGTTTTCCAATAGTGATGAAAGCAACAATACTACCATAGCGGGCCCAGCGGTTTCGCAGATAGATATTGTGCGTCAACCCACTTAACACGTAGAATTGAAATTCAACACCAAGTGTCCAGAAAATCACCACAATCCACTTTACGTGGAAGAAGGGTGCGAGGTAGGTGATGTTGAGAAAGAACTGCTCCGGCCCGAATAATGTTGAGCTTCCCCAGCCTTTCAGCTGATGAACAAAAACGTTCCAGATAAATAGGAGTAAAATAAACAGAATATACGGGGGCTCAATACGAACCGTTCGCTTTAGCAGATACCTACCGAACTTCGTAATCGTGAACCGGTTTATGTACATGGAGTACGGGATAACAAAACCGGAAACAATGAAAAAAACATAAACTCCCAGATAACCGTACTCGAATAATTCTACGAATTCGTATGGATTATTTTTTTGCCAGATGTATTTTTTACAATGGAACAAACAAACCATCAATGCAGCCAGTCCACGCAACAAATTAAGTCCAGGAACATGCCGGTAGCGATGGTCGTTGGTAGCGTCGACGATGGAAGGCACGAGGGGAATATTCGGTAGCTACGGAAACGGTTAGAGGCGCTCAGCTACTTTATCCCAGTTGACGAGGTTCCACCACGCTGACAAATAATCGCCACGTTTATTCTGGTATTTCAGGTAA
>CAINVI010000149.1 GCA_903854075.1 Candidatus Pollutiaquabacter sp.
CGATGTGAAATCCTATACCCTCACGAAGTTCCAAAAGACGAACCAAAGTACTTGTATGAACCTGAAGCCGATCGTGACCAAGGGTCAGAAGGTCCGCAAAGGCCAGGTGTTGTGCGAAGGGTATGCTACTCAGAACGGTGAGCTTGCTCTAGGTCGCAACCTTAAAGTGGCGTTCATGCCGTGGAAGGGTTACAACTTCGAGGATGCTATTGTAATCTCCGAGCGTGTGCTTCGTGAAGATATCTTTACCTCATTGCACATCGATGAGTACAGTCTTGAAGTGCGTGATACGAAGCGCGGTATGGAAGAATTGACGGCGGATATTCCGAATGTCAGTGAAGAAGCTACCCGCGAATTGGACGAAAACGGTATCATCCGTGTCGGTGCTGAAGTCGGCGAAGGCGACATTCTTATCGGTAAGATTACTCCGAAAGGCGAAACAGATCCTTCTCCGGAAGAGAAGCTGCTTCGCGCCATTTTCGGTGATAAAGCCGGTGATGTGAAAGATGCATCGTTGAAAGTTCCACCATCAGTAAAAGGTGTGGTCATTGATAAGCGCTTGTTCTCTCGCGTAATTGCTAAAGACAAGACTGCTAAAAATGACGAGAAAGCACAAATAGAAAAACTTGATAAGGAATATAACCAGCAAATTGCTGAGCTCAATGAGATGCTCGTCGATAAGCTGTTCCAGTTGGTAAGTGGAAAGACGTCTCAAGGCGTGACCGACATCTTCAAAGAAGTGGTCGTTCCGAAAGGCGCCAAGTTCACGCAGAAGATGCTTGCTGAAATTAATTACGAAACCGTTGATCCGGATAAATGGACGACGGAAAAAGACCGTAATGATATGATCAAGCAGTTGCTGCACAACTTCCGTATCAAATACAACGAAGTCACCGGACTCTACAAGCGTAACAAGTTTGCGCTGACCGTCGGTGATGAACTACCTGCCGGAATCGTGCAGATGGCTAAAGTCTATATCGCCAAGAAGCGTAAGCTGAAAGTAGGGGATAAGATGGCCGGTCGTCACGGTAACAAAGGTATCGTTGCCAAGATTGTTCGTGATGAAGACATGCCGTTCCTGGAAGACGGAACTCCGGTGGATATCGTATTGAATCCGCTGGGCGTACCTTCCCGAATGAACCTTGGTCAGATTTATGAAACCATTCTGGCCTGGGCCGGCGAAAAACTGGGAATGAAATTTGCGACCCCGATTTTCGATGGAGCCACCCTCGAACAGATCGATGAGTACGTCTCCAAGGCAGGTCTTCCTAAGTTTGGAAGTACTTACCTGCAGGACGGACTTACCGGTGAGCGATTCCACCAACCTGCGACCGTGGGTATCATTTACATGATGAAACTCGGACACATGGTGGATGATAAAATGCACGCCCGTTCTATCGGACCGTATTCCCTTATTACGCAGCAGCCGCTCGGTGGTAAAGCACAGTTCGGAGGACAGCGTTTCGGGGAGATGGAAGTGTGGGCACTGGAAGCCTTCGGTGCATCCAATATCCTTCAGGAAATTCTTACTGTCAAGTCGGACGATGTTATCGGTCGCGCCAAGACGTACGAATCGATTGTTAAAGGAGAGAATCTGCCTACGCCGGGAATTCCGGAATCCTTCAACGTATTGCTCCATGAACTTCGAGGTCTTTGCCTCAAAGTCACCTTGGATTGATCCATTGATCGTTTCCTGAATTCAGTGTTCAACGTTTAAGAAAAAGAAAATGGCAACCAGAAAAGAAATAAAAATCAAATCGAACTTCACGAAGATCATCATCAGTCTTTCGTCTCCGGAAAACATTCTAGAGCAATCAAGCGGTGAGGTCCTGAAGCCGGAGACCATCAATTACCGAACTTATAAGCCGGAGCGTGATGGTCTGTTCTGTGAGCGTATTTTCGGTCCTGTTAAGGACTGGGAATGTCATTGCGGAAAATATAAACGTATCCGTTACAAAGGAATCGTCTGCGACCGTTGCGGTGTTGAAGTGACGGAAAAGAAAGTTCGTCGCGAACGCATGGGACATATTAGTCTCACTGTGCCTGTAGCGCATATCTGGTATTTCCGTTCGCTCCCAAACAAGATCGGTTACTTGCTCGGACTTCCTACGAAGAAGCTCGACATGATCATCTATTACGAGCGCTACGTGGTAATCCAAGCCGGTATTAAGGCAGCTGATGGAATTGATTATCTTCAGTTCCTGACCGAGGAAGAGTATCTCCAGATCGTGGAAAATCTTCCAAAGGACAACCAGCATCTTGATGACAACGATCCTAACAAATTCATCGCGAAGATGGGAGCAGAGGCGCTTTATGATCTCCTCTCTCGCCTCGACCTTGATGGTTTGTCTTACTCCTTGCGTCACCAGGCCAGCAACGAGACCTCTCAGCAACGTAAGAATGAGGCGCTGAAGCGTCTGAACGTGGTGGAGGCTTTCCGTGCGGCCAATCAGCACATCGAAAATCGTCCTGAATGGATGATCGTGAAAGTAGTTC
>CAINVI010000150.1 GCA_903854075.1 Candidatus Pollutiaquabacter sp.
GTGGCAGCTACCCACCCAAACAACGAGGAGCCAATCCTACCAATACCGGCTACCAACGAAGCTATTGTATTGGCCATTGCTGACCTGAAAAAAAACAAACGAGTCTGAAGTGAAAAAAGAAGAACTGCACGAAGAAGAAATCAAGGAGTTACTGGATGATCTTCATCTCTACAAAAAAGTTATCGGCTATCTGATAGCGCTTTTACTCGTTGGGGTTGCGATTTATTACCTGGCTGAAGATGCCGGATGGACTTCACACGTGCTGGACTGGCTACACCTTGTTGTGCGTTGGGCACACATTGTACTAGGGATTGCCTGGATTGGCGCCTCCTTCTATTTCATCTTCCTCGAAAACAGCCTGAACCGTACGAACAATTTACGCGACGAACTGGCAGGAAATCTTTGGGCCATTCACGGGGGCGGGTTTTATTATATAGAAAAATACAAAGTCGCACCGGGACAACTACCGGAGAAGCTGCATTGGTTTAAGTTTGAAGCCTATTTCACCTGGCTTTCCGGCGCGCTTCTTTTATTGATGGTCTACTACATGAACGCCGGAAGCTACATGATTGATCGCGAAGTGGCCGATATTAGCGAGAGTACCGCTGTTTCCATTGGGATAGGCTCACTTATCAGTGGATGGTTGATTTATGATTTTTTATGCAGGACATCACTACTGCAAAAAAAGAAAGCTTTCGCGTTGATTGGATTGATCATCGTAGCCGGTTACGCTTGGTTACTTTCCCACTATCTCAGTGGAAGAGCTGCTTTTATACACGTGGGCGCTCTACTGGGAACTATGATGGTAGGCAATGTGTTTTTTGTCATCATTCCCTCGCAAAAAGCGCTGGTGCGTGCTGCAAAAGCAGGACAGGCACCTAATCCGGAACTTGGTAAGTATGCCGGACTGCGCTCCCTCCATAATAACTACATGACCTTACCGGTGCTCTTCACCATGATCAGCAACCACTTTCCAGTTACCTTCGGTCATGCTTGGAATTGGGCCATCCTGCTGGGACTTACACTGACGAGTGTAGCCGTAAGGCACTATATCAACGAGCACGAAAAGGGCCGTCAATTAGCTTATCTGCTGCTAATCGCTTTCATCGGACTCATTGCACTGGTGTTCGTAACTGCGCCAGCCACCAAATCCGCCACCGGCAAAAAAGTTACCTTTACACAAGTAGCGCCGTTATTCGAAAAACACTGCACGTCCTGCCATTCAAGCCGGCCTACCGATGAAATTTACAAAGTGGCACCCAACGGCGTCATGTTCGACAGCCCGGAAAAAATCCGTGCCATGGCGGATAAAATAATGACGCGCGCGGTGCATACGCAATCCATGCCGCAAGGAAATAAAACCGGCATGACGAAGGAAGAACGTGAACTAATTGGCGACTGGATAAGACAAGGAGCGAACATCGATTAAAAAAATAATCATGACCATCATCAAAGCGATTTTCAGTAAACGCGTAGTACTGCCGACAGGAACTACGCCGGCTACACTACTGATTCAAGATGGCAAGATTTTAAAAATCCTACCGGAAAAACTTGCGCCGACCAAAGAACAACCTGTCCGTGACCTTGGTGACTCTGTCATCATGCCGGGGCTGATCGACTGTCACGTCCATATCAACGAACCCGGCCGCACTGAGTGGGAAGGTTTCGCTACTGCTACCGCTGCTGCAGCTGCAGGAGGAATTACCACACTGATTGACATGCCACTGAACTCCAGTCCGGTGACCACTACAACGGATGCATTCACTAAAAAAGTAAACGCAGCGCAAGATAACATACTCGTGAATTGCGGTTTTTGGGGCGGTATCATCCCCGATAATGTAAATCAGCTCGAACCACTGATACAAGCCGGCGTCATGGGTTTCAAAGTATTCCTGACCCATTCAGGTATTGATGAGTTTCCAAACACACCATTGAAAACACTGGAAAAAACATTGCCTCTTTTGGCAAAATTCCAGCTCCCTCTTTTAGTCCATGCTGAATTGGACGCACCTAATGCCGGCCAATCCGCACTTGAAGATGACAACTACTCTTACTCGGCCTACCTAGCTTCGCGCCCGAAAGCATGGGAAAACTCCGCTATAGACGCCGTGATTGGACTCTGCAAAAAATACAATGTTCGAACCCACATTGTACACCTGTCGTCTGCCGAAGCATTACAATCTATCCGATCAGCACGACACGAAGGGCTGCCGCTGACAGTTGAAACCTGTCCGCACTACCTCTATTTTTCAGCCGAGAAAATAAACGACGGCGACACCCGTTTTAAATGTGCTCCGCCTATCCGCGAGGCGGAAAACAATGCTAAACTTTGGCAAGCCCTTAGCGATGGAGAAATTGATTTCATTGCTACCGACCATTCTCCGGCACCTCCGGAAATCAAAGAATTAATATCAGGCAATCTCAAAGAAGCCTGGGGCGGGATATCCTCCCTGCAATTCTCACTTCCGGTAACGTGGACGCTGGCCGCCGAACGGAAAAATACACTAGAACAGGTTTCTCACTGGATGAGTACTGCACCGGCTAACTTCCTTGGCCTACATAACAAAGGCATCATACGTGAAGGCGCCGACGCAGATTTAGTCATTTGGAGTCCGGGAAAGAAAATGAAAGTCAGTCCGGCTAATATTAAATTCCGTCACAAGGTAACGCCTTACGAAGGCGAAATGCTTTCCGGCGTTGTCGAAGAGACCTGGGTTTCCGGAGAAATCATTTATGACCGCGGAGCCTTCAACACACTAAAATTCGGTAAAATTATTTTAAAGTCTGCATGAACCCTCCTACCCCTGAAACACCTTCATTTGTACAGCTGATTAATCTCGCCGCCGACAAGCTCGGCGCAACAGCTAATGCTTGCAGTGACGACTTCTTTGCCGAGAAAGAAAATCTCATCAAACCAGGAAGGGGCATTTTTATTGCCGACAAATACACCGATCGCGGCAAATGGATGGACGGATGGGAGTCACGTCGCAAGCGCGTGGAGGGACACGACTGGTGCATTGTGAAATTAGGTGCACCCGGAATTATCAAAGGTTTCGATATAGATACTAATCACTTTCTTGGAAACCATCCGCCTTTTGCCTCTGTCGAGGCTTGTTATGCTCCTGATGCCGAAGACGCGTCTATTGAAGGTCAAGAAATAACATGGCAGGAAATACTTCCGAAATCTCCGCTGAACCCGGGCAGCCAGCATTTCTTCGACTGCTCCAACCATAATTTATTTACGCATGTAAAACTGCATATCTATCCGGACGGCGGAGTTGCACGATTGAAAGTTTACGGCGAAGTAAAAAAAGACTGGTCAACTGTCCACGAAAACGCAACTATTGACCTGGCAGCCGCCACCAATGGTGCAAAATCCGTTCGTTGTAACGATATGTTCTTCTCCCATATGGACAACCTGCTTATGCCCGGACGGGGCGTGAATATGGGTGATGGCTGGGAAACCAAACGAAACAGAACGCCCGGCAACCGTGACTGGGTCATCGTACGGTTGGCGCATCCCGGAGAGATCAAAAGTATACTGGTTGACACTTGTCACTTCAAAGGCAACTATCCGGACCGTTGCTCGATGGAGGGTTGCTTTATAAATAACGATTCCATCACCGACTGGGACAGCAATAGTTTAGGCTGGCAGGAAATTCTTCCTCAACAAAAACTGTCAGCGGACCATGAACACGTTTTTGAAAAAGAAATCAAAGCGCACGGAAAAATATCGCACATCCGGCTATTCATCTATCCAGACGGCGGGGTGAGTCGGCTGCGGTTATTTGGAAATATCACTCGTTAACGATGACGGTTACAGTATTGAATGCACTCTCTGAGCAAGAATTGCGCGAACAACTAACGATCTGCTGCGGCTCGAGTACGTGGCAAGATGAAATCATGCGTCTTCGCCCGTTCAACGACTACGATGATCTCCAGGAAAAATCGCAGCGAGCGTGGCATGCTACCCGGGAAACTGACTGGCTGGAAGCATTTTCTCATCATCCTAAAATCGGCGATATTGAAAGTCTGAAAAAGAAGTTCGCCAGCACACAGCACCTTGCCGGCGCCGAACAATCATCGGTACAACACGCCAGCGAAGAAACCTTGAATCGGCTGGCGGCCGGTAACGATGCTTATGAAAAGAAATTTGGTTTTATCTTTATCGTCTGCGCCACAGGAAAAAGTGCTGATGAAATGCTCCGGTTATTGGAAGAACGCCTACCGAATGATAGAGCTACTGAATTGCAAATTGCGGCGAACGAACAGCATAAAATCACTACCCTACGATTGAAAAAACTACTAGCATGAGCCAGATCACCACACACATACTGGACACCTCGATTGGAATGCCCGCCAGCGGCGTACCCGTGCACCTTTCAAAGAGTGCCGGCACAAATGGATGGGATATTATTTCAGAAGGTGTAACTAATGACGACGGCAGAATTCCCGGCCTGGTCGACAAAGACACCATGCTTGCTCCTGGTCGCTACAAACTCCACTTCGATACTGCCGTATATTTTGAGCGTCAGAAAATCAAAGGCTTCTACCCTTACGTAGAAGTCGTTTTCGAAATCACAAGCACTAAGCACCATCATGTTCCGTTGCTGCTAAACCCGTTCGGTTACTCGACCTATCGCGGCAGTTGAACTGTCACCAATATCACGCTGTTTACTTCATAACACGTATGAAAACAACCATTACCCCAAACGAAAAAGATTCCATCCTTAACGAATTACGTCCAGCGAATATCGCTTTCCAGAAAATTTATCCGGGCGATCGTCCGGACCGACAACCGGTGCATACCGTTTATGGCGGTGCAAACCTCTTCAAAGCCGATGCTGCTCGTAAAATGGGAGAAATTGCACTTCGCTCACTCAAAACATATGCTCCTGATTTCACGGTCATGGCACGAGTGCTGGAACTTAACGGTCATGAAGCCTTGCCTACTAACCCCGCGGATATCGCTGCACTTACCGCCAAGTTGGATGCCATGTCGGATCAACAGCGCAAGCAGCATGCCGCGTGGTTGCCCTACACCGTTTACCGAAAAGTAATCGCAAAATTGGAACGTGAAGCGGTGGAAGATTTTCGGATCGACTTCGAGGACGGATTCGGCAATCGGTCCGACGAAGAAGAGGATCAAACTGCCGTTCAAGCAGCGAATGAAGTGGCGAAAGGAATGACCGATGGAACGCTGCCTCCGTTCATTGGTATCCGAATAAAGCCATTCACAGAAGATTTGAAAGTACGTGGCGTCCGTACGCTGGACATCTTTCTGACAACTTTATTTACGGCAACTGCCGGTAAACTGCCGGCAAATTTTGTCGTCATGTTGCCTAAGGTTACAATTCCAGAGCAGATAAAAGCGCTGGTCAGCTTCTTCAAGTTAATTGAAAAATCATTTGGCCTTGAAGAGGGCACCTTGAAAATGGAAATGATGGTGGAAGCAACACAAGCGGTGATGGATAAGGATGGCAAGAATCCGTTGCGCGGATTGATCATGGCGGGAGAAGGACGCTGTATTGCCGCACATTTTGGCACTTACGATTATACCGCTTCCTGCAATATTACGGCACGGTACCAAACGATGGATCATCCCGTGTGTGATTTCGCACACCACATGACAAAAGTTGCACTCGGCGGAACAGGTATTTATTTGTCCGATGGCGCCACTAACGTGATGCCGATCGGACCGCACAAAGGTGATCAGCTGACCGCTGAACAGCACGCTGAAAATACAGCAGTCGTTCATCGTGGCTGGAAGTTGTGCTTCGGACACACGACGCACTCGCTCCGAAATGGCTTCTACCAGGGCTGGGACCTCAATCCTGCTCAGCTTCCGATGCGGTATGCTGCGGTATACACGTTTTTCCTGGAAAGCTACGAAGATGCAGCGCTACGACTTCGTCATTTTGTAGACAAAGCCGCGCAAGCGACATTATCAGGCGATATTTTTGATGATGCAGCCACCGGTCAAGGCCTTCTCAACTATTTCTTGCGTGCCATGAATTCGGGTGCGATTGCGGAAGAAGAAACGGTGGTCACCGGACTTACACTGGAAGAAATTCGAAGCCGTTCGTTTTACCGGATTCTCGTAGGACGCCGCGGCGGAAAATAATCAACGATCAACCACTGTTCTCCGGACAGCAATCATTCGGGATAAAATACTGATGGCAATCTCATCCGGAGTTTCTGCTCCGATAGGATCACCCATCGGCATGTCGACACTTGCGAGCAAATCATCGGAAGCGATATTTGCATCAATGAACATCTTTTTGGTAAGCTCCACTTTACGTTCGCTTCCGATCATTCCAAGATAAGCAAAGGGCTTCCTGACACAGTACGCCAGAATATCTCGATCGTACGGATGACTGTAAGTCATGATAGCTACAAACGTATGCTCATCGAACGGAAGCAGCGGCAAAGCCAGTTTGTAGTCCAGGTGTAATTTGCTAACCTCTGTTAGCGAGATTGCATCTAAAAACTCTTTCCGGTCGTCAATCAATACAATTTCAAAATCGAGCGAAGCAGCATGCCTAGCCAACGCATGGCCGGTATGGCCCGCACCAAAAATATACAACCGCTGTTTATTCATGATAGGTTCTATATAGACGTCGACACTTCCGCCGCAGCACATGTTATGCTGGTGCAGTAAATCGTGACGAAAAGTTTGTGGCTTACGCGAATGTATTACCCGCAAGGCTTGTGAAATCACGGCCTTTTCCAAGGCACCACCTCCGACGGAGCCGTGAATGGAGCCATTTGCTCTCACCAACATCTTTGCACCAACAGTACGCGGCGTTGATCCCCGAGACTGCACTATAATACACAAAGCTGCTTGTTCGTTTGCCCGAATTAAATCGGCAATAAGCGTAGACCACTCCATTTTCAATGTTAAAGGTACTTAAAGTCCGGTGCTGAATCCAATCCGAAAATTTTCTGGGAATTTTGTATATTTATAGGTTAAAAGCAGCCTGGATGGAAAACAAGAATTCTCCCATGAAAAGCGCCATTTCGCTGGCCAAAGCGGGTTTAGACGCCAATAAAGGCGGGCCTTTCGGTTGCGTTGTGGTAAAAAACGGAGAAATTATCGGAAGAGGATCCAACAGCGTGACATCGACCAATGACCCGACCGCCCATGCCGAGGTCGTCGCCATACGAGATGCCTGCCGTAACCTGAACACCTTTCAGCTGGACGGCTGTGAGCTATATACCAATTGTGAGCCTTGTCCGATGTGCCTCGGTGCGATTTATTGGGCACGACCTGACAAAGTCTACTATGCCAATACACGTTACGAGGCTGCAGATGCGGGCTTTGACGACGCATTCATCTACGATGAAATATCCATCAATCCGGAACGCCGTAAAATTCCAATGATCCACGTACCGGATACGGAAGCCCAGCAGGTTTTTAAAGATTGGATCGCAAAACCTGACAAGACCCTTTATTGAAATCAAACAATCGAACAATTCCTTTACCATTCGTACGTTTTACAGTTAACATGTCACCATTCTTTCGATATCTACTACTAATTATCACCCTAGCGACGGTCTCCTCCAGCGCTCAAACACTGCAATGGGGAAAATCCATTGGCAGTACCAACGATGATGCCGCGCGTTCTATTTCCATCGACGGCGCCGGCAATGTAATCACTGCAGGTAGCTTTCGGGCGCAGATCGATCTTGATCCGGGAGCGAACACTGTCAATGTGAACGTGAGCGGCAATCAAGATATATTTATTACCAAATCCGACAGTCTCGGAAACTACATTTGGGGACGAAAAATTGGAGGCCCCAGCATCGATAGCGTCACTGCAATATACCTGTACAATAACTTTATTTATGTTACCGGTTTTTTTCAGGGCACCACCGACTTTAATCCTGGACCGAGCACCAATTTTCTAACATCTACTGCCAATGCAAACAATACCGATGCATTCCTTCTAAAACTGGATGCTTCCGGTATTTATCAATGGGCGGTTTCCTTTGGCGGAGCCGACAACGATCAGGCATTAGATATTTCGGTGCTAAATGGGGAAATTGCAGTCACCGGGTCATTCACCGGTACGGCTGATTTCGATCCTGCAATGGGCACTAACTTTTCCCTTACCGCACAAGGTGCTGAAGATGTATTCGTCGCAAAATACAATGATGTAAACGGCTTCCTCCTCTATGCCAAACAAATCGGCGGACCAGCAAAAGACATCGGAACTTCGATCAGCTATGACGTCGCCGGTCAACTACTACTCACAGGAACTTTCGCCCAAACTGCAGATTTCAATCCGGACACGTTGCTTATTACCAATCTCAGCTCCGAGTTGGGTTCTGACGATTGCTTTACCCTAAAACTTGACAGTGCAGGTAATTTTATATGGGTAAATTATATTGCAGGACCAAACGTCGACATTTCCAACTCGCTCACAACAGACGCCTCCGGATCTGTTTATATCACCGGCGGCTTTCAGGATATCACCAACTTTGATCCACTGCAAAACAATGTACTTATCGCAAGTGCAGGTACCTTGGATGGCTTTGTGGTTAAATACTCCGGCAGTGGTCAGTTCCAGTGGATTCGACAAATTGGCGGCACTGGCGCCGACTGCGGACAGGACATCCATATTGACGCAGCAAACAACTTATACGTCACCGGTTATTTTTCCAATTCTGTAGTGCTGAATAGCACTCAGAATGCTATAGGCGGAAGTGATGCACTTTTGGTAAAATACGATATCAACGGTCTTTGTACTTGGTCAGGAAATATCGGCGGAACAGGAAATGACATTGGCTATTCTA
>CAINVI010000151.1 GCA_903854075.1 Candidatus Pollutiaquabacter sp.
CAAAATCGTCATTGACGAAATTCCACTGGATGATCAGAAAACACTCGAGCTGTACCAGCGCGGTGAAACGAACGGCACCTTTCAATTCGAGTCCGTCGGCATGCAGAAATACCTGAAGGAATTGCGCCCGGATAAATTCGAAGACTTGATTGCGATGAACGCACTCTATCGTCCGGGTCCGCTGGAATACATTCCCAACTTCATTGCCCGTAAACACGGTCGTGAGAAAGTAACTTACGACCTTCCGGCGATGGAGGAGTATCTCGAAGAAACCTACGGCATCACCGTGTATCAGGAACAGGTGATGCTGCTGTCGCAGAAGTTGGCGGGCTTTACTAAAGGCGACGCGGATACGTTGCGTAAAGCAATGGGTAAAAAACAGAAAGAGGTACTGGACAAGATGAAGTCCAAGTTCATGGAAGGTTGCAAAACCAACGGACATGACTTGAATATCTGTGAAAAGATCTGGACAGATTGGGAAGCGTTTGCATCGTATGCCTTCAATAAATCACACTCTACGTGTTATGCCTTTGTTGCCTTCCAAACAGCCTATCTGAAAGCGCATTATCCGGCGGAATACATGTCGTCCGTACTGACGCATAACTTGAGTAATATAGACAAGATTACCTTCTTCATGGAGGAGTGTCGCAGGATGGGTATTCCCGTTCTTGGTCCCGACGTCAATGAGAGTCTTTACGATTTTGGCGTTAACACTAAAGGTGAAATCCGTTTCGGTCTCGGCGCCGTGAAGGGCGTGGGTGAGAACGCTGTACAGTCTATCATCGAAGAACGTGCCAACGGCCCATTCGTTTCCATATTCGATTTGACCAAAAGGGTCAGCAGTAAGGCGGCGAATAAAAAGTGTATGGAGAGCATGGTGATGGCCGGCGCGTTTGATTGTTTCGACGGTGTGCACCGCGCGCAGTATTTCAATGGTGATGTCAAAGATCCGTCAACAACTATTGAACGTGCACTGCGTTTCGGCAACGCCATGCAGATGGCCACTTCGTCGATGCAGAATTCCTTGTTTGGTGATGATCCTTCCGATTCCGTCACCATTCCTTCGATACCTGTCTGTGAGCCGTGGAATTCAATCGAACGGTTGCGGAAAGAAAAAGATGTAATCGGATTCTATGTGTCAGGACATCCACTGGATGAATACCGTTTTGAAATCCGAAATTTCTGTAACACCACCGTAGAGCAATTGTCCGATTTGAACGCGCTGAAAAACCGTGAAATCGCTATGGCGGGAATTCTCACAGAAGTGAATCATCGTATCAGCAAGACCGGAAAGCCATTCGGCTCGTTCACTATTGAAGATTATACCGGCTCTTACCAAACCTCCATTTTCGGAGAAGATTATATGAAAGTGAAGGATTTCCTGGCGCAGGAGGCGTTTGTATTTCTGCGAGCCCGCGTGCAAGGCCGTTATCACAATCCCGACCAGCTCGAATTGCGGCCTACCATGGTGACGTACCTTTCGGACCTTGCCGACAAGATGGCACGATCATTCACCTTGAAAATGTCGGTTTCGGCTATTTCGGCCCAACTAATTGACCGCATTGCCGAAACCCTGAACAATTCTCCCGGTAATTGCCTGGTAAAAGTCCAAATTCAGGATCCATTGGACAATATTTCGGTCGAATTGCCCTCCAAACGGGTCCGTGTCCGTATAAACCGCCGCCTGATAGAGGAGCTGGAAGCGATTGGTATCTCGGAGTTTAAATTGAATTAAGACTGACAAAAATTCAGTTAAACCCATACGGTATCATTATTGTTATCTTTGCAGTAGAAAATCAAAATTCCTTTTAAAATAGAACAAAATGGCCATTGAAATCACCGATCAGAACTTTGAAGAAGTGGTAATGAAGTCCGACAAGCCGGTACTTCTTGACTTTTGGGCAGAATGGTGTGGACCTTGCCGCATGGTCGGTCCAATCGTCGACGAAATCGCAAAAGAATACGAAGGTAAAGCCATCGTAGGCAAAGTGAACGTCGATCACAACCCGAATATTTCCATGAACTTTGGTATCCGTAATATTCCGACGTTGCTCTTCTTTAAAGGAGGACAAGTTGTCGATAAGCAAGTTGGTGCAGTGCCTAAATCGGTACTGGCTGGCAAGCTGGATGCGCAGATGGCATAATTATCAGTTAGAAAGTAGAAGAAAGCGTCGCCTATCGCGGCGCTTTTTTGTTTCCTTTTTCGGATATTTGAGGTACGATGCCCATCGAACAACAACAAATACAAGCGTTCGGACACCTGGAGTTTCTTGCGAAACAAGTGGTGGAAGGATTCATCACCGGCTTACACAAGAGTCCCTTTCATGGGTTTTCTGTGGAATTCGCCGAGCACCGTTTGTACAATTCCGGTGAACCAACACGTCATATCGACTGGCGACTGTTTGGTCGCACGGATAAATTGTTTGTCAAGCGCTATGAGGAGGAAACCAATCTCCGGTGCCAGCTGGTCATCGACAATTCTTCGTCGATGCATTTTCCGGAGGCCCGAAAAGGAGGCCCGTTAAATAAAGTTACTTTTTCTGTGCATTGTGCAGCCGCTATCGCGTACATGTTGCGCATGCAGCGCGACGCAGTCGGGTTGAGTATTTTTTCGGATAAGATCGAGTTGCAGACACAGGCTAAATCCAATTCCATGCACCACAAGATGTTGTTTGCGGAAATGGAAAAGCTGATCGAGCAGGGTGGAGCTTCTTCGGGAAAACGTACCGTGGCTGCGGAGGCGCTCCATGAAATTGCAGAAACTACGCACAAGCGCTCGCTGGTCGTGGTGTTCAGTGATATGATGGAATCGTCAGAGAAAGCCGAAGATCTGTTTGCTGCACTACAACACTTGCGTCACCGCAAGCACGAAGTGATTCTTTTTCATGTAACCGATAAAAGGCTAGAAGAGGATTTTCTTTTCGAAGATCGTCCTTATCTTTTTGTGGATGTGGAATCCGGAGAAGAAGTCAAAGTGCATTCCAATGAAATTCGCGAAACCTACGTGAATTCCATGGCTGCTTATAAACGTGAGCTGCAACTGCGGTGTGCACAGTATCGTGTAGAGTTCGTGGAGGCAGATATCAATGCCGGATACCGACAGGTACTGATGCCTTATCTGCTCAAGCGCGAGCGGATGCAATAGATTCGATGAGATTATAGCGTCAACGCCGGCTCGAAAGAGTTGTTTTCAGCGTCAGACGTTTACAGGACTTTTTTCCGTCGTAATTCCTGTTTCAGCGATGGATTTATAGCCGCCCGCCACTTCGCTAAAGTGGTGAATGCCGCGTGCTTTTAGAATGCTCGCCGCAATCATGGAGCGATAACCACCCTGACAATGCAGGAAGAACGGTTGATTGGCGTCAATAGTTCCCCACCATTCACTGATATAGTCCAACGGAAGATTTTGGGCCGCTTTCACATGGCCGTTGGAATACTCGCCTTCGCGCCGTACGTCAAGGACAGTATCGCCAGCGGTAAGCCGCTTTGCGAATTCTTCTGCGGTAATGCGATCAATAGTATCTACTTCTTTGCCGGCATTTTTCCAGGTGGCAAAGCCGCCTTTCAAATGACCGATCACGTTGTCGAAGCCGACCCGTGCAAGTCGGATCACGGATTCCTCCTCTTTTCCTGGATCAGTGACCAGCAGCAAGGTTTGTTTTACATCCGCAATCAAAGCGCCAACCCACGGCGCAAATTGTCCGTCGAGACCGATGTTAATAGAACGGGGAACAAATCCCTGGCTGAAATCAGTTGCGCTTCGTGTGTCTAATATAAGCGCCTCCGTAGCATGAGCGGCTTGTTCAAATTCGCTGGCTTCCATGGCGCGCAATCCGTTTTCCATGATGAGATCGATAGACTCGTATCCCTTTTTATTCAAAGCAACGTTGAGCGGGAAGTACGCCGGCGGAGGTGTTAGCCCTTCCGTAACAGCAGCGATAAAGGACTCACGATTGGGCTGATTCAAAGCGTAGTTCGTTTTTTTCTGGTTGCCCAGATTGTCTACAGTTTCTTTTGACATATTCTTGCCGCAAGCGCTGCCTGCGCCGTGTGCAGGATATACAACGACCGAGTCGGGAAGTGGAATGATCTTGTTTGTCAGGGAATCGTACAACAGTCCGGCCAACTCATCCTGTGTCATATGCGCGGCTTTCTGTGCCAGGTCAGGTCTGCCTACATCGCCCAGGAACAGCGTGTCTCCCGTGAAGATACTGTGCTCTTTTCCGTTTTCATCCAATAATAGGTAACACGTGGATTCCATCGTGTGACCCGGTGTGTGAAGGACTTTCACGGTAACATCGCCGATCTTGAACAGTTCGCCGTCTTTGGCGATATGCGCCTTGAATTCTGTGTTGGCTGTCGGCCCATAAATAATGGGTGCTCCCGTTTTTTTACTCAAATCCAGATGACCAGAAACGAAGTCGGCATGAAAATGCGTTTCGAAAATATACTTGATGGTCGCGCCGTTTTTTGCAGCACGATCAAGGTATGGTTGGATTTCGCGCAGCGGATCGATAATGGCGGCTTCGTTTCCACTTTGGATGTAATATGCGCCTTGTGCCAGGCAACCGGTATAGATTTGGTCGATTTTTACGGAACTCATACGGTAATTTTTAGCGTTGTAAAGTTAGTCAAAACCGGTGATCCGGAAGATGATGTAAGTCATGGTTTACGCAAATTACCGCCCTGCTGTGTATATTTTCAGTGTTTCATCGGGTTTGGCACGCGGCAAACGTGCTGTTTTTATGGAAATTTATCCATTGATTGCATGGACCGGTTCGTTCCTCAAACGGAATGGCTTGCCCGCAGGTCTTCTGACACTAAATACTACGTAGCATGAGTAAGCAGGGCGCCAAGAAAAAAAGCACATCACCAGGTACCTCCCTGTGGAAATTCCTTCTGGTGGCTATGGTTTTTCTAGTGTACGGAAGTACCGTAAAATTCGATTTTGTGTTGGACGACGATCTCTTTGTTCGGAATCATCCCATGGTGCAAGAAGGTGTTTCTGCTATCCCGTCGGCTTTTTCACAAGGCAGTATGCCGCATTTCAAAGGATCCAATTTTCAGATTTATCGCCCAGCTGTAGTTGCCTTTTTTACCTTGGAGCATACACTCTTCGGTAATAAACCCGGCGGTTACCATTTTGTCAATTTGTTATTGTATGCACTGGTGATACTTGCTTGTTTCGAATTGATTCGAAAACTATTTCCGACAGTTCATCCGGCCTACGCCGGTTTGGGCACGTTGCTTTTTCTAGTGCATCCGGTACACACGGAAGTGGTGGCGAATATCAAAAGTCAGGATGAATTGCTTGCTACATTGGGTTGTCTGTTATCCCTTCGTTATGCCATTTCTTTCTGGGAAAAACCGGACGATAAACGTCGATTACTAGTTTCATCGCTGGCCTACGCGCTGGCCTTGTTTAGTAAAGAAAGTGCTGCCGCATTTTGTATCGTTTTTCCGCTTACTGCTTTTGTTGTTCGACGTGAATCGTGGAAGAGTTCCCTTAAGCGTTTGCTTCCATTCTTAGGATTAGCAATGGGCTTCGTCCTCGTGCGTTTTCTGGTGCTGCAGGACGTCAATCAGTCGGTCGAAACTACTGTTATTGAGAATGTGTTATACGGTGCGCAATCGTTGTCGGAGCTCACCGCCACCAAAGCTGCCATACTTTTTTACTATTGGAAATTATTGGTATGGCCATATCCGTTATCGTGGGATTATTCGTTCAATCAGATTCCGCTGACCAGTTGGTCGGATGCATGGCCGTGGATTTCGGTAGTGTTATACGTCGGTGCTATGATTGTCGCATGGGTTGTTAGAAACCGACAGCCGGCAAGTTGCTGGGGACTTTTATTCTTTTTAGTGCTGATCGTACCCACCTCCAATATTTTCTTTCTTAACGGAACAACCTTTGCGGAACGGTTCTTGTTCTTGCCCTCCTTGGGTATCATAGTCGCGGCGTTACCCTTGATCGGAAAAAAAGATAAAGTCGAATCAATGGCATGGTCGGGATTTACAGCTTTGCCGTCTATCGTTGTCATCTGTCTGTGTGGTGTCTTTACGGCGATGACGATTTCGCGTACGAAGGATTGGAAAGACAATATGACCTTGTTCGCTTCCGGTGTTTTGAATGCACCGAACAGCAGTCGTACACAAATGGGGTATGCTACGGAGCTGATGAATAAAGCCGAAAAATCGATGGTATTGCAGGAGCGCAATGAATGGATTGCTGGTTCACGGGAAGCTTTCCGGCGGGCGCTGGAGATCTGGCCGGATAATGCAGTGGCTTCCTACAAGCTAGGACTCATCAGTGCTATCACCGGCGATACCGTAGCAGCGGTTTCCAATTACCGACGATCGCTGAAAAGTCGGCCCGATTATGTGTTTAGTCTGGTGAACCTTTCTTCGATTTATGCGGCACGACAACAATTCGACAGTGCCCAATTTTTTCTTGAAAATGCTTTTGCGGTTGATTCGTTGAATGAGATGGTGTTGACCAACCTGGCAGTAGTGAATTTAAATCGTAACAACCACGAAGCCGTTGTTCGGCTTGGTGATGTGGCGGTCAGGAATGGAAAGCAAATTCCTAAGTTGGAGGAACTGGTACGAATCGCACGCAGTCGTCAGCAGCCGTGAAAAGCTGACGCAACTCCTGATTAAACTCTTACGGAATACTGACGGTGGTCAGTTTGGCCGGGTGTTCAGCGGATTAGGTTTGTAAAAAATCACCAACCGATGAAACGCTTAGTTCTATCTTTTGCAGCGATTGTTTCTTTCACACTTTCTACTTTTCCGGCGGTGGCACAAGGCCTGTCGACCGGTGGCGACAAGCACCACGATGGCTTTCATTTTTCGTTCGGACTCGGTCCGGTATTTGGACATATTCACGACACATACAATTCGTCGGCTATGGATAGCTATAAGGCATCGTGGAAAGGTGCTGGACTTTTAGTGGATATGCGTGTTGGCGGAGCGATAATGCAGGATCTTATACTCACCGCTGATTTGATGAACAAATCAATTACATCTCCGCAAATCTCCATGAACGACTCGAGCTATACTACCAACGAAAATGTATCTATGGATGAAGTTACTTACGGTCTCGGGCTGACGAAATATTTCATGCCTTTGAACGTGTATGTCGGCGCCACCTTGGGTACAGGAGCATTTGTGCTGACGTATACAGATCCTGAATCTGATGATGTCACAAAGACACGTTCCGAATTTGGTTTTTCGTGGATGGTAAGAGCCGGTAAGTCCTGGTACCTGGGAAGAAAATGGGGTGTGGGAATTGGCTTGGGTTATGGCGGTACTAAAGCAAAAACATCCGTTGATGCCGGAAGTGAAAGGTTCGATGCTACTCGGTTTGTGGCTTCAATTGCAGTGTCATACCAATAAAGAACAAGTGCAGCGCGTGGCTAATGGATGTTCTTCCGGCGATCGGTAGTGCGGTAACTTTTTGCGACGCTGATCAGTACAGTAACGCTTGTTTTTCTTTTTTCTTCCAGCCGGCCTGATTTTCGTATTC
>CAINVI010000152.1 GCA_903854075.1 Candidatus Pollutiaquabacter sp.
CAACTGGATTAAGCAGCCAACGCGTAGTTGGTGTTGCCAACTAGAAGTTGAAAGCCGTGATTAACGAGCCGGACTAACGACGCTCGGCATGCTTACGGAACCATTCGACCAGCTGTCAAAACCGGTCAGCCCCATATGGTACAAATGTAGACAAAGATTGTGCCGTAAAGTTCTTTGTCCGAACATTTGGCAGTGAAAGGGTGGGTGTAAAAAGGAAAAAGCCTTCGTTTCCGAAGGCTGATCCATAACAATCAAAATGGCGGATTAATTAAGGCTCGGGTTCTCCGGGAAGTTCGCCAGAATGGCATACTGGCTGCCCATTGAACGGAGTACCTCGCCCCATAATTCTTCCGGACTATCGCTGAAAGCAAAATCTTTTTTACCATTGGAAATCAACCAAGTACGACCGTTCCTCACATCGTCTAAGTGCTCGGGTTCCCAGCCGCTGTACCCGGCGAAGAATCGGATCTCATCCTTATCTACTTGACGAGTTTCAATCAGCAGTTTCAGGGTTTCCAGACTTCCTCCCCAGTAGATACCGGGAATGATTTCTTTACTTCCTTCCAGTTTTTTTCCAAGTGTATGCAGAAAGTGTATGGTATCGGTTTGAACCGGACCGCCGAAATAAAGCGGTGCGTCAAACGGCGGGAAATCCTCTAATGCATCGTTCAGCGTAAGGTCAGTCGGTTTGTTCAGGATAAATCCTACCGTTCCATCTTCTCCGTGCTCACCCAGCAGGATGACCGTACGTTTAAAATAAGAGTCCATAAGAAACGGCTCGGAAACGAGTACCCGGCCAACACAAGGATCCATTACGGTAACTTTTCTCATTGCAGTGCTTTTTTAATGTGGGATGCTTTTTTGCCGACTTCCGGCCCAAAACATCCAATCTGTTGTTTTGTTATAGTTGTACACGACAACCCAAAAACAGTTCAGGCACTTTTTCCTGAAAACTTACAGGAACCTTACGACCCTCAAAAAACCACTAAAAAACAAATTATGGCCACCAAAAAACGTCTTCCAAAATTGGCACCGGGTGATAAAGCTCCCGATTTTAAGGTAACTGATCAGGATGGAAACCTCCGTTCCCTGAAGGATTTTAAAGGCAAGAAGCTCGTACTGTTCTTCTATCCAAAAGACAATACTTCCGGTTGCACGAAAGAAGCGTGTAATCTGCGCGACAACTACGCCAAATTGAAGAAAAAAGGGTACGAAGTGGTTGGTGTCAGCACCGATAGCGAGAAATCTCACCAGAGCTTCATCGCAAAGCACGATCTTCCGTTTACACTCTTAGCGGACGTCGACAAAGAATTGGTAGCGGCCTATGATGTATACGGCGATAAAGTCCTCTACGGAAAGAAATATAAAGGCGTTTTTCGCACTACCTTTGTCATCAACGAAAAAGGCGTCATTGACGAAGTTATCACCGACGTGGATACGGAAGCACACGCCGAACAAATACTCCAGTAAGTAATAGCATTCTAATCCGCAGGTTTCGTCGCTGACTGGATCATTGAAACATACTATCATGTCAACAACAAACGCTCTTCTGCGACATCTTCGAAACGATTTTTCTGCGTTCGAACTTGATGAGGCGCACGTACTGCCTAATCCGGTTAAACAGTTTGAGGTGTGGATGCAACAGGCGTTGGATGCTAAAGTAGAGGAGCCCAATGCCATGACGATAGCTACAGTGGATGCGAAAGGTACTCCTGATGCGCGTATAGTACTCTTGCGCGGCGTAGATAAAAAAGGATTTCTCTTCTTTACGAATTACGATAGTCGAAAGGGTCGTGCTCTGCATAAGAATAAGAAAGTTTGTCTTAATTTTTTCTGGCCGGAGTTGCAACGACAGGTCCGTATTCGAGGAACTGTGGAAAAACTATCTCCAAAAGCATCCACCGATTATTTCAAAACCAGGCCGCGTGAAAGTCAGATTGGTGCTTGGGCTTCTGTTCAAAGTCAGCCGATGGCGGATCGGATGGAATTGGAAAATCGATTTGTGGACTTCGAAAAGAAATTTGCCGGTAAACCGGTCCCTCGTCCCGAGCACTGGGGCGGCTATCGGGTGATTCCAAGTCATATTGAGTTCTGGCAAGGCCGACCAAGTCGTCTTCATGATCGTATCGCTTATGATAAGTTGCGTAGCGGAAAGTGGAAAGCGTCTCGCTTGAATCCGTAAAGGGTAATTTTAGTTTGTTTCTTTCTACGCAATCATGAATCTTCGAATTCTCATTTTTATTGCCGTCCTGCTAGCCGTAGATTTCTATGTCTACCATGGTTTGCGGGTGCTGTTTTCTCAGCGCGATTCCGCTTCTCGATATTACACTTGGATATACTGGTCGATTACGGCGTTAGCAATAGGGATCTTGCTGGCTGGTTTTTTTACCGATTGGCGTTCCTGGCCCAAGGCTATCCGATCTTACACCTTTGCGCTGGTAGTTTTCGTATACCTGACGAAAATTCTGATGGGGATGTTTTTGTTGGTGGATGATATCATTCGGCTCTTACGTTTTACCGGATCATTTGCCGCCGGACTGTTGTCCAAAGATTCGCCCCAGGAATCTCTTCGCATCTCCCGGTTACGTTTTTTAATTCAAACCGGTGCAGTGTTGTCCGCTGTTCCTATGCTCTCGCTGGTGTATGGTATGATGGGCGGCACTTCGCGTTTTAGAGTACGAAAAGTCAAACTTACCCTGCCTAATTTACCGGCGGCGTTCGAAGGGTTTAAAGCGGTGCAGATTTCTGATCTTCACGTGGGCAGCTTCTTTTCGCCAGAACCGCTAAAGCGTGCCATCGATTTGATTCATGAACAGCAGCCGGACGTAATTTTCTTTACCGGTGACCTGGTCAACGATCGTCACCATGAAGCATTGGAGCATCAAGAAATACTAAGTTCAATCCAGGCGCCGATGGGTGTTTATTCCGTGTTGGGAAATCATGACTATGGTGATTATTACAAATGGGAAACAATCGAGGAGAAAGAGGACAATCTTCGTCGCATGAAGGAATTGCACGGAGAGTTCGGTTGGAAACTCTTGCTGAACGATCATGCGTATCTGGAGCGGGACGGTGAGCGGATCGGCCTGGTGGGTGTGGAGAATTGGAGTGCCCGGATGAATTTCAAACGCTACGGGGATATGCAGCAAGCAACGGATGGATTTAATCCGGCTAACGTGAATATCTTATTATCACACGACCCTTCTCATTGGCATGCTGAAGTGACCGAGAAATATGATTACGTTGATCTCATGCTCGCAGGACATACGCATGGTTTTCAATTTGGCGTGGAAATTCCAGGTTTCCGCTGGAGTCCTGTGCAGTATGTCTACAAACAGTGGGCCGACTTGTATAAGCACAATCAACAGTACCTGTATGTAAATCGCGGGCTGGGCTTTATTGGATATCCCGGTCGTGTCGGTATATTGCCTGAAATTACGGTATTCGAATTAAGCCGTACCTGACAGGATGCTTTCTAAAAATAAGATCTCTTTTATTAAATCGCTTCACCAGAAGAAATTCCGGGACGAAGAGCGATTGTTCATCGCTGAAGGAAAAAAAGTAGTCGAGGAGCTGCTGTCGTCGAATTTTGTCATCCGTACGCTGGTGGCTACAGCGGATTACCTGGCAGCCTTTCACGATACTACACTAGACGAAATTCCTGAAATTCTGGAAGCCAAACCGTCAGACATGGAACGTATTTCCGCATTGACCACGGCTCCGGAGGTGATGGCGATTGCAGAAATTCCTGCAACGGTGTTGGATGTCACTATGCTGAAAGGTAAGCTTTCGTTGCTCCTGGATGATGTTCGTGATCCGGGTAATTTCGGAACCATTTTACGGATTGCTCATTGGTTTGGTGTGGATCAGGTTATCTCTTCCCTCAACTCGGTGGATGCTTTTAATCCTAAAGTCGTTCAAGCTGCGATGGGGTCCCTATTTCATGTGCCGGTGTACAGTATCGGCCTCGAAGGACTTTTGAGTGAATTGAAATCAGATCCGGAACTTCCGGTGTATGCTACCGTGCTTGGCGGTGAGAATTTATTTACTGCACCGCTGTCGAAAAGTGGCTTAATTATTTTTGGAAATGAGTCTATGGGCATCCGCACGTCCCTGCAGGAACTGTCAGATCGAAAACTAACTATTCCTTCTTTTGAGGGGAGTGAGGGTAATCGTCCGGAATCCTTGAATGTAGGTGTCAGC
Organism: Candidatus Pollutiaquabacter sp.; assembly: GCA_903854075.1. Taxonomy (GTDB): domain Bacteria; phylum Bacteroidota; class Bacteroidia; order AKYH767-A; family 2013-40CM-41-45; genus Pollutiaquabacter. Next base: position 4,204 of record CAINVI010000152.1, read on the forward strand.
GCAGCGATTGTGTTGGCTGAATTCCGTCGCCGCGGATAATGATATACTGATTTTTATAACTAGAATTTATCAGTTGCCGAGTACTTTCGCTGCCGTTCGGTATTTACCTCGTTTGCCTTCAAAGAATTGATCAATGATAATGGCGTCTTGCTCTAAGCTGCCGGAAGGTTGGAGTGGAGCAGACCAGTACAATTTTCGTTCCGGATAATCAACGGCTACGAACACTAATGGAATTCCTGCACCCAGCGCGATGTGGTAGAATCCGGTTTTCCATTTGTCCACCGCTTTTCGGGTTCCTTCCGGAGCTATGGCAACGATAAATTGAGGTTCTCGTTTGGCAATCGCCACAATCTGATCGACAAGATGTGTGGAACTTTTACGATCGACCGAATAGCCGCCCAATTTTCGGAAAATCCAGCCGTACGGTGCTCGGAATAATTCTGCTTTCCCCAAAAAGTTGGCCGGGAAACGCTGGATGCTACGGGTGGCTAGCCCCAGAAAGAAATCCCAGTTGCTGGTGTGTGGCGCTACAACTATGATGAATTTTTTTAATTGACGCGGCGGTTCGCCGATGATTTTCCATCCCAGGATTTTAAATAAAAAGAGG
>CAINVI010000153.1 GCA_903854075.1 Candidatus Pollutiaquabacter sp.
CTAAAGGACTTGAAGAGCTTAATCGCCTTTCGTCCGACAAAAAACCTCATCACTTCCGAAAGAAAGAAGCAATTTATATGGAAGGTGACGAACCCAACGGAATCGTGTTCATCAATAAAGGAAAAATAAAAACCTACAAAGCAAACGACGACGGGAAAGAATTCATCACCGGAATTTATTCTGCAGGCGACTTCATTGGATATAACGATCTTATTGAAAATACCGAACATAAAGAATCCGCTGAGGCGATGGAAGACTGCGATATAGTACTGATCCCGAAACAGGATTTTTTCAGCTTGCTCTACTCCAACCGCGATGTAGCCGCAAAGTTTATCAAAATGCTTTCGAACAACTTGCAGGAGAAAGAAGAGCGATTGCTAAACCTGGCGTACAACTCCGTTCGGAAACGTGTTGCAGACGCCTTACTAACACTTCAAAAACGCTACCAGCATAACGGCACACCGCAACCGTTTGCTGTCTCCAGAGAAGATCTCGCCAGTATGGTGGGCACAGCTACTGAATCTGTCATCCGTACTTTGTCGGACTTCAAAGAAGAGAAACTCATCGAAGTCAAGGAGAAAAACATCATCATCTCCAACCAGGATCGACTGGCAAGAATGAAAAACTAATTATAAAAAATCCCGGCTGTACTAGACAGCCGGGATTTCACTACGAATCAACAAAAACAAATCAGGAAATTGCGATTTCTTTGGCTTTCGGAGCTGACACCAACTGTTTTGCAACGTTGAGCTTAAGAACTCCATTTTCGTAGGTCGCCTTAATTTCTTCCTCTTTCACATTTTCAGGCAGCGTGAAGGAACGAGAAAACGATGTGTAATTAAACTCTTTACGAGTATAGTTCGTTTCCTTCGTCTCTTTTTCGGATTTCTTTTCAGAAGATATTGTCAAAACGCCATTGACGATCTTGACATGAAAATCTTCTTTCTTTAGTCCCGGAGCAGCCAGCTCGATATCATACGCCTTATCGGTTTCCGATACATTTACAGCCGGCACCCAATCCTTTCGGAAGAATTCATCAAACTGAAGGTTTTCGCTTTCGAAGAAATCAGAAAGCAGATTGCGCATTACGGGTGAGTAGCCGTTTCCTCTTTTTAACAGTGACATGGTGGTTTTTTTTTAAAGGGTTGAACAATTAATTTATACTGTAAAGATAACGTCAACCTCCTGCAAGTGCCGATGACCATCATCAATCATTTCAGTGATTGTCATCAACTCCACTCCGTTTTTTACCTATAACAAACAATTCACCTAAGGGCCATATAACAAGTGATAACCAATCGCTTTTTTGAATACTTTAATCGGTAAATAATCTAAAAGGCGACTAATTCACTGTTTAAGTACAGTAACTTAAAATATAAATAACTGATAAAGAAAATCGGTAGCAATCGTCAGGCAATCGGACGGTCCGTATACTTAACAGACAACAGCGGTAACGTAGCATGATGCGCCACCAGCTGCGTAACGCTTTGGTTAAAAAGCGTCTCGGGAAAATGACGTTCGTGCGTGAAAAGCACAAGCATATCTGCCGGATTTTTCTTCAGAAAATATTCCAGCCCTTTGGACACATTGGCATTATTCGCAATATAACCGGACAATTTCCTGTACTTAACTCTTGATTTAATTTTTTTCGTCATTCGCTCTACCGCAGGATCATCGTGTAATAAGTGCTTACTATCAATGAATACGAAAGCAAGTTCCGCATCCCATGCAGCAGCAAAAGGAACAACCATAGTCGCGGCACGAATGTTATCGTCATGTAGATCTGTAGCATAAACCATTCGCTTGACGCCGTTGAAATGAGCCCCGGAAGGTATTGTTAATACTGCGCATTGTGCATCCCGAATAACACGTGTTGTGGTACTGCCCATCAGCAAGCGTTGAATTCGTGACGTGCCCGTAGCACCAACCACAATCAAGTCGACACCTTTCTTCACCGCAAAATCAGTAAGCTGCTGATGAGCTACACCTTCTAAGGATACCGTATCCAAACGCAATTGGGGATGTTTCCTGAGTAATTTATGCGACAACTTGCTCAATTTTCCGGTAGACAATGCTTTCAACTGTGCACGTGCATCACGAATGGACGTCAACGGAGCATCGGAAAACATTGCTGGCACATCATAGGCATGACCAATAATCAGATGTGCGCCGGCAGCTTCGGCTAACGCTGCTGCATACTCCACAGCACCGTTGGCGGTTGCAGAAAAGTCAGTCGGAGAAAATAGGAGTTTCATAGTATATTTTATCAATAAATTTTATTGGCGCATGCGTTCACGCAGTCGCTCCGAAAGAGATTCCACCGCTTTGGAAAGCGCATAAATTGAAAAAAGAACGACCGCCAAAGAAATTAGCACCAACAAAAAGTTCATCAGGTTATCGTTGACCACTGTGTCCGATTGAGCACATACTGCTTGTGGCAAGGTGAGGAATAGATAAATAACGATGATGGCGACTACTTTCATGATCCTATATTTTAGCCAAAATTCAGTTTTTACAACTTGGTCCGGCATGATGGAGGTCAAGACGAAATATGATCTTGGTCAGCCCTAAAAAGATCACTTTTCTTGTTATTTACGCCATATTTAATGCTTTATGAAATCGATACTGGTACCTGTCGACTTTTCGGATGCGGCCAATACAGCTGCTAGGTACGCTGCTGCTCTTGCGAATGACTTTTCAGCAAAAATTCATTTATTAAATGTCTTTCACATTCCAAATCCGTTGCAAACTTTACCTCTTGAGTTGGTAGTAACTATGGATGAATTGGAAGATGCCACTCATTCCCAATTAAAAAAACTGGGCGAACAATTATATCCTTTATTAAACGATACTTCGTTGCTTACTTTTTCCAGTCGCAACGGGAACTCTACTAAAGAAATCCTAGATCATGGTACATTCATACACGCCGATCTAATCGTCATGGGCACAAAAGGAAGTGGAATGATTCGAGATAAATTGATTGGAAGCACCAGCGAAGCCATCGTGCGCCACAGCAATCTACCGACACTTCTTGTTCCGGAACAGTGTCTATTCTCGCCGATCCATACTGCTGTTTATGCTGTCAGCGACCCCAACGTGTGCACTGATAAGGAATCCGAAATTTTGCATTCACTCTATCGCTGCTACCAAACTCATTTTGACATCGTACATCTTCCTCAACAAAATAAACCGATGGAAGCAGAAGCTATCATAAATCGACTGGAAACAACACTGCTGGGACTTCCTCACGACTATCATTTTCCCATAGCAGAGGATGTAGCAAAAGGAATCGAAGCATATACGCATGTTAATCCTATAGACTTACTCATTTTGACAAAACATTTCCATAATTACTTCGGACGCCTCAGGGGAAATGATACCGTCCAGAAAATTATTCGAAATTCCAATACACCTGTACTTTGCTTTCATTAATGACCAATTATGAAAAGACGTACTGTATTAATCGGCTTTTTACTGTATCTACTTGTCATCCATTATAAGGGATTTTCGCAGGACGCAAAAGAACTTGTTCGAATGGCAGATCAAAAGATGAAAGGCAACAGTTCCTATGCTGAAATAACGATAATAACGGTACGAAAAACCTATACACGTGAAATGGACGTCCGTGTTTTCACTAAAGGTAATGACTATGCATTAATTGAAATCATGTCGCCGGCGAAAGACAAAGGAGTCAAATTTCTACGCCGGAATAAAGAAGTCTGGAACTGGATTCCTTCCATAGAACGAACGATAAAACTACCACCCTCTATGATGAATCAATCGTGGATGGGCACCGATTTCACCAACGACGATCTAGTGAAAGAGGCCAGTATATTGGAAGACTATACCCATCGCTTAGTCGGAAAAAGCATCGTCGACGGCCGAAGCTGCAACCAAATTATCCTACAGCCGCTGCCCTCTTCTGCGGTAGTTTGGGGGAAAATAACGCTATATATCGACGAAAAAGAACATGTTATTTTAATGGCGAATTATTACGACGAAGATGGCCAGCTGGTCAATAAAATGATTGCTTCCGAATTGAAGATGTTCAGCGGAAGGCTACTTCCCTCCAGAATGGAAATGACTCCGGCTGAAAAGCCGGAAAATAAAACCATACTGACTTATCACGATTTGAAATTTGATGTTTCATTGACTGACGATCTGTTTTCTCCTCAATCTCTACAAAAGACGAAGTGATCAGACAATTAATTTGGCGAAACTTATCGCGAAACAGAAGGCGATCGATGATCACTATCGCGTCTGTGGCATTCGCAGTAGTAACAGCCATCTTACTACGTTCTTTACAAAAAGGCGTATTTCTTCACCTTATTGATAATATAGTTAGCTACCATACTGGATACATTCAAATCCATAGAAAGGGCTATCAGGCTGAACCGATCCTGGAAAACAGCTTTGAAGGGAATAACTCCTTGCTACAGCAATGGAAATCCATCGAGGGTATCCGTGCTATAGTTCCACGTTTTGAATCCTTTCTGCTGGCCAGTAGTAATGAACATACAAAAGGTTGCCTCTTGACCGGTATCGACATAGCTGCTGAAAAATCTATCACAGAAATTGATCAAAAGATTATAGCAGGCCGTTATTTCAACAACTCTGAAAAAGGGGTTTTGATAAGTGAAGGATTAGCACAAAAGTTAGGTATAACTATCAAGGACACACTAATACTACTTGGTCAAGGTTACGAAGGAAGCCTTGCTGCCGGAAAATTTCCAGTCATTGGTCTTTTACATTTCCCTACACCATCCATGAATACATCCATGCTCTACCTTCCACTGGAACATGCACAGGAGTTGTTTAATGCACCGGGACGGCTCACTGCATTAACCATACAATTGAATCGACCAGAGAATCTACAGTTTGTTGCCGATATATTGGAAAAACAAACAGGTCAAACGTATGAAGTTGTAACATGGAAAGAAATGCTTCCAGATATTGCAGATCACTTCAGGACGGACACTATTTTCTTTTATATCGAAATAAGCATTTTGTATATCGTCATTGCCTTCGGCCTGTTCGGAACCTTGCTGATGATGACCCATGAACGGAAATACGAGAATGGCATGTTATTGGCCATTGGCATGAAGAAGTGGCAAATAGGAACTGTACTATTCGGAGAAACTATTATGCTCGGCATGACCGGCGCTGTTGCCGGCATGCTGTTGAGCTTGCCGATTGTTTACTATCTATATATTCAACCCATACGATTTACCGGTGAATTTGCACGTATCTATACCCAATTTGGTTTTGAACCCATCTTCCCAGCCATTTTGGACATCTCCGTATTCTCTACACAAG
>CAINVI010000154.1 GCA_903854075.1 Candidatus Pollutiaquabacter sp.
AGTTCAACTGTCTCCCGGGGACCTGCTCACCCGTCCCTGACCCGGAGGCACCGCATGGTGAGTGAGCGGGGATCTCGTTCCGAGTGAACCGCAAATTCCATCGGAACTACGCTTGACGGTCGCCCGTTCCCGGCAGCCGGCTCGCCGACAATCAATAGGAAACTAAGCATGTAGAAAGCGGTCCGATTCCCGGTTTGGACGCGGGTTCGACTCCCGCCAGCTCCACCTGAAGGGACAAACTTATATTTAAAAGTTTGTCCCTTTTTTACTTACTAAAAAAACCTTGAGTATTTTAAATTGTTAGATAGATATAAAAGAATAAACTAAGGAAAATGGAAAAACCAACAATTGCAGGAAAGACACCTATCCCGGTTGAATTAGAAGCCGGCAAAACATACGCATGGTGTTCTTGTGGAAAATCAACCAAACAACCATTTTGTGATGGTTCCCATAAAGGCTCATCGTTTGCTCCAAAAGTATTCGTAGCGGAAGAAAGCAAAACGGCTTATTTGTGTAATTGCAAGCACACTGCAAATCCTGGATTTTGCGATGGCTCACATAAACATTTGTAACAGCTTTCTGTTAGCACACAAAAGAGCTCGAAAAAAATATCTTTAGAGTCCACAGTACTTTAGAAAAGCCTGACCTCGGTCGGGCTTTTTTATTGGGGTTTAACGAAAACGGATAATCCTACAAAATCAGGCACTCCTCTACTCGCTTTTCAAAAAGACGTTTTGCCCTGTCAACTGTCCGGCATCAAAAACTTGTAGCAGGTAACAACCCGGCACAAGCCCTGCCGTGTTAATCGTGGCACTTTCCGGTAAATCTCCTTCCAGCACCGGCCGGCCATTGATATCAGTGATGCGGAAAGTTAGTGATTCAGCTGTAGGGAATTTTAGCTGCAAGAAGGAAGTACAAGGGTTGGGATAAACGGCAAAATCGATACTCTTCACATCAACACCTGCACCCATCAAAGTGTACGGTTGCAGCCCTACATTATCCATGGCTGCGCTTCCGCCGGAAGTCGGCCAGGCGGGTGTATGTGCACGAAAGGCAATATCAACCGTTGAAGTTGGTGCATTGAAGATCAGCACATGCTTTTGCCACAAAGTATCGGCGGATGAAAAAATAATGGTGGAATCAACGCGTACTCCATTCAGGAATATATGAAAGCGTAGGTTGTCATTACCACCCCAAAGGTTAGAACCGGCAAAATCAAATGTCAGGAGATACTGTTTGCCGGGCGAAAATCCTGATACAGGCTGATGCATTCCTTCTCCCTGCAGCGGCGTTCCGGCCATGAAACGCGCATAAACATTACCATGTGAAGCGCTGCCGGGAATGGTGGACGGACAGAGCGGATAATTGCCTTCATCAGGCGCCAAGCCACCGTTGGAAAAATCAAGCCATTGATCAGGAGCTGTGTTGGTTTCGCAAACTGTCGGATTCGCCCAGTTTTCAAATGACGGATTGAGCAGCGTTTGCGCCACACTAACCTTCACAAGACAAACCATGATGAAACCAATTAGCCAATTTTTCATCACTTCAATTATTATAGTTATCGTGTAACCACCAAACGTTCTACCGGACCGCCGATGATACGGATATAATAACATCCAGGCACCAGTTTCACCGTCGAGAACTGCATATCATCCAATTCGTGCATGCATTCACGTCCATCGGCTGCATATACATAAAACTCGCAATGATGATCGAGTCGTACGGTTTCTCCCCACTGGACCGGATTAGGATATACCGAAACATAGGGCAGCTTAGGATCCACTTCTCGACGGAAAACAGCTGTACGCACGGTATCGAAAGCCGCATCCACTGTAATTTGCGAAAGCGTATCGCCGGTTTCCATCCAGTGATCAAAAATATAACCCGGCAACGGATACGCAGTAATTGTCACCGGAACTGACGTAAAATATGTTCCGTTCCAAGGATAGAGTTGGACTGAATCAACGCCGGGAAGATCTTCTTTTATAAGCAGCGAATTCACGCCGATATAACCAGCCCCCTCTTGAGAGATATCCAGTGTTAAATTATACGAACCAGGCAACGAGAACTTCTGCTGCATATGCGCAAACGCATGTACCGGGCGATCGTAGGCATACTGTCGCATATCATTCATTCCAGATTGCCAATCCGCTATTGACCGTGGTGTACGCCAGCGATCGATATGCCATTGCATGGCTGGTGCGATACGAGATTCGTATTCATCAATCCGCTGTGCTACCCGTTCCGGCACAAAACTGGAGTTGACCACATCACAGAAGCGATTTACAAATTGCTTACGATAGCCCTCAAATTCCCAGAGATGAATAAGAATGTCATCGTACACATAATAAGGAGCCACATTGAAATTGTCCAGCGTATCCCAGAACATCGCATTGTCGAAATCGAATGCGGTCCACCGCCAACGACCGTCGTGTCCCAACTGCGAAGCATTTAGTCCTTCCGGCGTGCGAATACGCCAATACATCTGGTTGTGTGCTGAGGTTGTCTTACCCAGGTAAATCGTCCCGATCCAGTAATCCGTAAAATTATCTACGTCCATCATTCGATTAATGGAATCTAGTGCAGCATCGGTACTCTTATCACAAAACCAGACGAAATTACGCATGTTGAAAAACGACTGGTCATCTCCTGGATTTCCCTTCATCAACAAGAAAGGCGTCTCTGCCGTCTTATCCAGGTTATCCTCCATAATGACTAATGAGTCTTCTTCGATATTATAATTCCGGGAAATATCCTCTTCGTCGTTCATTTCACGAAGGTTGGACAATCCCCAGAACTCACCGTTGAGATAGACCATCGCCGGCTGGTAAGCCTGATACTTCACATTACAATGGTCAAGTAAAGATTGCGCCAACGCATCCCTGCACATCGTATTGGTATTACTCCCCCAGTCATTTCCATTCTGGCGCAGCAGTAATCGTTTGTATTCGTCAATGATAGTGTCAGTGCCCGGCTTATTGTTATTGGGAAATATAGCGTAATCGAAATCATCTTCGTTCACATCATAATCTTCTCGCGCATACAATCCGAGACACTTTTGTCCGAGAGAACGAATCCATTGGCCCTTTACACGAATACCGATTTCCTGACTCAACTGTTTCTGCTTGTTTCCATCAAAGTAATCGATATGCGCCGGACGTTCAGAAGCCCGACCAGAAAGTTCGTAGTTGCCCGTAAAGGCTGCGCCCTCAAACGCAGCGCCAGGGATAAACGTGCCTTTATAATAATCAAACAAACCGGATGGATCCGTTGCTAACGATACGACCGGTAATGGGAAACGTCCGCTAAACACATCCGGATGGATGAAATAGGATTTGGTAACAATCGGACCGAGACCATAGACCGGATGATGAACACGTGTACGTACCACACATTGACGGTCAATTTGTCCCGGCGGTTTGTACCAGATCGACGGCGGCAAGCCGGTTTGCCGCACCGGCGCCAGACGAACATAACTATACGGAGCATGGGCAGGCTGCGAAGAAGTGACGTTCTGCTCCGGATAGCCCTGATAAATAGTAGAGCTACTCAGTGTAAGTGGCTGCTGATATACAAACGACTGATCTGTTGGATCACTTCCATCCAGCGTATAATAGATGGTTGCTCCCGGCACGGTGGTTAAAAAAAGATCGAACGGCTGGGTAAAAAAGCCGGAGTTTATGGAGTAGTCGGCCTTCAAATTAGACACGAGCGGTGGCATGATTTTAAACGGACGTTCATTCGACGAAAAATGAGTTGTGTCGTTGTGATCCTGCACTCGAAAATAACAGCTTGAAGAATAGACATTAGGAACCGTCCAGCTGGTGGACAATTGTTGCGCGGGGACGGACGTTGCAATCATGGTCCAGGACGAGCCACCATCGGTAGAAAACAGTACATCAACGGAACTGATCAAAGGTCCTGCCGCCCAATATACCTGTAAGGCAGAATCCACCACCAATACAGAGGTAGCATTGGGCAAGCCTAATTGTAATTCGTCGGATGGAGCGGCAATTCCGCCGGCCGGAAAAATAGCACCCAGGTCTTCGCCGTTTATGCCTTGACCGATCATTGGCGAACCCGGCTGCAACTGAAAATCATCGTTGGCGGGATCCATAAACAACGGATCGACGACAGAAATATGCTGAACGGTATCGGCTACAGCACCTTGAACATTGGAATACGACATGGCAAGCGTAGCATCACTGTTCATGTAGATGCTTCCACCGTTATTCCACAAAATATTGTTGTAAGCAGTACCATGTCCGCCACCTAAGCCGGGATTTTTTTCCACCAACTCTATCCCATACTCACAACCGTAGAAAGTATTATTATAGATTTCCGAGACCGAAGAATCCTTGACAGCTATTCCTGCACCGCAACGGTAGAACAGCGATCCTTTTACGGTAACAAAAATTGCACCCTCACCTACCGACACTCCTTTATCACTGATATCATGCACCCTACAATTTTCGACCAGGCCCTGTGAGCCGGGTGGCTGAAAATCCACTTTTCCGAAATCGATGGCATCAATGTTATCACCACGGCCGTAGCGAATGGTGGTACGGCGAATGACGGTACCTGAAGGTGAATTATCGAAATCAATAGCATCCGCAGTCATAAATTCAAAGAGACAATCTTCAACGACGGCAGGTGATAAAATAATGTTGATCTCGTAATAGTTGGCTACGTGTGTGCGACTGACATACACATTAGACGCATTCTTAGTCAGGAGGATTGGATTATCGTACAGGTTATAGTCACGAAGAATACAGTCACGAACATCG
>CAINVI010000155.1 GCA_903854075.1 Candidatus Pollutiaquabacter sp.
ACATACGCCGGATCATTTTACAGCCAGCCGACTGCTCCTTAATGAGGCGCTACAACAGATGAGCGGGTTCTTTACGCTTAAGTCCTGGATTGATCACGGATACGACAATGGGAAGCGAAGCAACCGGGAAGATCTGGTGTGTGATGGATTTATACAAGGTTCGCCGGTATATGCGGCGCCGCTTTTCAAAGAATACGGCATCCGGAACTTGTGGAATTGTTTTTATGAGGATTCATCCATCTATGAGCGTGTGACATTTAATTCTGAATTAGTTACTCCTCATCCTGCGTTCGGTTTTTCATTTCCAAGGCCAGTTCAATGGGTTCATCCAACCGTGACAGGTGGCTTGAGGCATCTGCGTACGACATGCACGCTGGCGCCTACTAACGGTGCGATGTGGGATTTTTACCTGGGAGAAAAGCGACTTGATTTTCTCGTGCAGCATAAAGGAGTATATGTTGCACACGTTTATCCCGCTCGAATTGATTCGCTGAACGGATTTTACTGTTGGAATGGCGATGTGTGGACCGTTGATCCTGGATTTGATGAATTGCTTAAAAACATTTCGTCCTATCGTCAACGTGGGACGTTATGGGTGACCACCATGATGGATTATTTGAATTATTCCAGAGATAAAGATGAATTACGTTATACGTTGGATCGTTCCGGATTTGCAGTCATTACCAATCCCACAGATCGCAAGATGAGTGGAATTTCCATGTGCATCGATGGCTTCGATGTTCATCTTACCTCTAAAGTAGTTTCTCGGCGGAAAGTGGGCGAGACGACTATTTTTTGGTTTGATCTGGAGCCAGGTGAATCCACAACCGTTCGACTAGTCACGGAACATTGATCAATTTTTAAGTTCATGGATAAGCATTCAGCCTTTCAACGGATAAAGCGGATACTGATTCGTATGCTGCTTTGGTTTTTTGGATTGAGTATTGGTTCTGTGTTGCTGTTCCGTTTTGTCCCTGTCCCGTTTACGCCGTTGATGCTGATTCGTGTGGCAGAACAAGTTTTTTCAGACGATAAGGTGAGGTTGATGAAAGATTGGACATCTCTGGAAAAAATGGGCGCTCAAATGCCGCGGGCTGTCATTGCATCAGAAGATCAAAAGTTTGAGGAGCATCTCGGGTTTGACTTTGAGGCTATAAAGAAAGCAAACCGTTATAATGAGCGACATAAAGGAAAAAAAGTAAAAGGCGCCAGTACCATCAGTCAGCAAACCGCAAAAAATGTTTTCCTCTGGCCGGCGCGTTCCTGGGTTCGAAAAGGGTTCGAAGTTTATTTCACCTTTTTGATTGAAGTATGCTGGAGTAAAGAGCGCATCATGGAGGTTTACTTGAATGTCATTGAAACGGGGAACGGAATTTATGGTGCACCTGCGGCTGCACGCTATTATTTTCATAAACCCGCTGCCGCACTGTCTATGAAAGAGGCGGCGCTGATTGCAGCCGTACTTCCCAATCCGAGAAAATGGTCGCCTTCTCGACCTACTCCTTACATTCAGCGCAAAGCATCACGCATTACCCGCTTCATGCAAGGTGTCGATTTTGGCGAATGACAGGATTTCAAGGGTTAATGTATTTTGTATTCGCTGTGTTCGTAGCGTATATGGCCTGTCTGCGGAATTTAATTTCTTTTTTGTTTAAGGTACGCAGAAAGAATTACTTTTAGGTCCACTTTTTTTGGGTGAAGGATTCTCTTAAATACGGCCTTTTTTTCTTCGTGGTACTCTTGTCGCGAATACCATTCCTGTTCAGTGGTTACGGATTGGATGGCGATTCGTGGGCAGTTGCTTTGGCTGCAAAACAGTGGTCGAATACAGGAGTTTATGAGGCATCGCGTTTTCCGGGATACCCTGTACACGAGTGGCTGGCACGATTGTTTATCAGTGATTCCTATTTCACGTTGAATCTGCTGACGGCAGTCGTCTCTTCATTGGGTGTGATGTTTTTTGTAATGGCGCTTCGAGAATTGAAGTTCCGCTCGTCGTTTCTTGCCGGCTTTGCCTTGGCGTGCGTCCCAGTCGTCTACATTCAATCGACTACGGTTATCGATTATTGTCTGGCGATGGCATTCCAGCTTATGGCTTTTTATTTTTTAGTAAAAGAAAAAAGAATTTTAGCCGGCATCTTTCTTGGTATTGCTATCGGAACGCGTATAACCTCCGGTGCAATGCTGCTGCCCTTTACTATTGTACTGTTTGAGTTTGACGGCCTTCGCAACAATCTTGTAAGAATGCTTCGTCTTGTTTTGCCGGCAGTAGTGGTAGGGGCTATCTGTTTCCTGCCTGTTTATTTGCACTATGGTGCAGGCTTTTTGGATTATTACGATGTTCCATATCCGTCAGTATCACGCGTTTTTTATAAGTTGTTTATTGAGGTGTGGGGATTGATTGGTGTGTTCGCCTTGGTGCTGGCCGTGGTGTTACTGTTCCTTCCGGATCGGTGGACTTCGGGAAATTATCTTTTTCCGCGTGCGGTCAATGCGAAATATGTCGTAGCCTGGTTGGTGGCCATTGACTTGTATATTATCGCCTTTATCAAGTTGCCGATGGAATCCGGCTATCTGATTCCGATGGTGCCGTTTGTCATCATGCTCTTCGGCCGTTTCCTTGTTCGTCCGGCATTCGGATTGTTTTGCTTGTTGTTAATGGCTGCTTCTTTTTTCATGTCGGTATCACCGATGAACCGACGCGAAGCGGCTAAGCCAACTCTTGCTGCAGTACAAATGAAAGTTGGCGGTGAAGATCTTAATGTTGATTTTTTGCGCGGACCGGTAATGACCTATGAATTACGTCGCCGGAATGCGATGGAATATTTCAACGAAGTGCTAGAAGTCGCTGATACGTTTACGCATCGCGCAGTATTGGTGGCTGGACAATGGTACAATCCGCTGTTGGAATTATGTGGTAACTCGTTGATCGGCAATGTGCAGTTGGTGGCTCATATCGACGAGCGACAATTGCTAACGTATTATGCGAAAGGCAACGAATTGTATTTCCTTGACCGGCAAAATGAAACTAATCGAATGGTGAAGGGTGTGGATCCTGAAATGTATGGCGCACGGCCATTGTTTATTCGATGGAACGGATCACGTTAATCTTTCTGTAGCACGAGCACTGGTAATTACTGATCAGATGAGATCAGATTAAATACCAACTCCGAAACCTACGCGGAAAATAGGATTGGTGTAGGGGGTGTATCTGGTCTCAGTAAGGTTGTAAAGAATCATGATGTTCATGGATGCCCGTGATCCCAGAGGTTGTGCATAGCCTCCTCCTACAAACCAACTGAAGACATCAGTCCGTTTGCGCGTGTCAAAGGCTTCAAGGTTGATAATTTCGTACTCAGTATATGCGAACAGGCCGTCGAAGACATTGTAACGTCCGAATACACTGCCACCGTAAATATTAGTTTCGTAGGTATAGCCGATATTTTTGTATTTGTAGTATTGGTATTTGATGCCTATTCCTGCAGACAACTTAGGGTTGATACGGTAGCCGACAATCGGATTGATGTCGATGACGGTTTGAGTGCCGAATTGTAAGCCAAGATTACCTCCATAGTACAAGCGCTGGCCAAATGTTTCTCGTGGTGTATTGGTAGCACCGGAGAATTGCGCTGTTGTAAAGTTGGTTGCCAGTAAAATAAGCAGAAGGGTAGTAATGCTGTTTTTCATAATCATCGTAGAGATTTGGCGAATGTATTGAATTCATCATAGCCATTCAAGTTCATTTAAATTGGGGTTAACACGAACTTTTGATTTAAATTCGTGAATTCAACATGAATGTAAGCGTATGAAAAAGCAGATAGTAGTGACTGGTGCAGGAAGTGGTGTAGGATTTGAGTTGGTGCTTCAGCTGGCAAGCATGGGTCATTTGGTATATGCCTTGTCGCGTTCTCGTGCAAAGCTGGAGCAATTGCACGATGCGGCGGCGAAAAGGAGTGTGAAAGAACTGCCGGTGATTCTGCCATGTGATATCACGGAGGCTAACGATATTATAACGTTAGCCGAAGAAATGAATCGGCGAGAAGCGCGTATAGATGTATTGATTAACAATGCAGGATTGCTCGTGAATAAGCCGTTTGCGCAGTTGACAGCCGAAGATTGGCTCGCAGTTTACGGCACCAATGTGTTTGGCGCAGTAGCCGTTATTCGTGCCTTACATCCACTGATGAAACGAAGTGCAGCTGAACTGCATTCACACATTGTCAATATTTCCAGTATGGGCGGTGTTCAGGGAAGTGCAAAATTTGCGGGGCTTTCAGCATACAGTTCCAGCAAGGCGGCATTATGTGGTTTATCGGAATGTTTAGCGGAGGAATTTCGGGAAGATGGTATTCGGGTAAATGCGTTGGCGCTGGGGTCAGTACAAACGGAAATGTTTACGAAAGCATTTCCAGGTTATGAGGCGGCTACTACACCACAGCAGATGGCGGCTTTTATTGCTGAATTTGCTTTACGGAGCGGGGAGTTGTTTAACGGTAAAGTATTACCCGTATCCAGCAGTACACCATAATGCTTTTGATTTCCGGCATGAAGATTGTTTTTGCAGGTAGTTGATCTCTTTGGTTGGACTTATTCAGTCTTGTTTTTCAGGCAGTTGGGATAGTTGAAAAATATTTTCGGTACTAGTTTGCAGAACCGAATTCCTTTACTACTTTTGTCCTCCCCAAAGGAAACGTCCTTTGTTGAAATCAGAAAGCTGAAAAACATTAAAAATGATCTAAAAACGCACGTTTTCAGGTCAAAACTTCGAAAAATCATTTTTTTCAAGTTCACTATCAGCAGATTAGCCCGATTTCGAAAAAAAATTAAAGATAATCCTTGCAGAGTGCAAATCAATTAGTACTTTTGCAACCCGATTCAGAAACGCGATAGTTTGCAACGGCAGACGAACAAGTATAAAGCGTAACGTTCTTTGAAGTAATGGAAGGAAATAACAGGCCTAAATTTTTCTCAATCCTTTGAGAATTTCTTTAGAAGGTGAATCCAAAGAGTACAAATCAACTTTACAATGGAGAGTTTGATCCTGGCTCAGGATTAACGCTAGCGGCAGGCCTAATACATGCAAGTCGTGGGGCAGCAGGGTGTAGCAATACATCGCTGGCGACCGGCGCACGGGTGCGTAACACGTATGCAATCTACCTCTAACTGGGGAATAGCCCTCCGAAAGGAGGATTAATACCGCATAATATCACGAGACGGCATCGCCTTGTGATCAAACCTACGGGGGTTAGAGATGAGCATGCGTCCGATTAGCTAGTTGGCGGGGTAACGGCCCACCAAGGCGACGATCGGTAGGGGGTCTGCGTGGATGATCCCCCACCCTGGTACTGAGACACGGACCAGCCTCCTACGGGAGGCAGCAGTAAGGAATATTGGACAATGGTCGCAAGACTGATCCAGCCATGCCGCGTGCAGGATGACTGCCCTATGGGTTGTAAACTGC
>CAINVI010000156.1 GCA_903854075.1 Candidatus Pollutiaquabacter sp.
GAAAAGTCAACGGTTATTTCGCCGGTCTTAGACGTAGAAACGACCTCGGTTCTTAACGCAGCCAGGAGAGCTGTGGCGACTTCCAAATAGTCGTCAACAGTCGTATCCTCGTAGTAAGTCTGGTACCACGCGAGACCATGTTCGCGGCACACAACACACAGAACACGCGCCAATCGAAACGCAAGGAATCGCAGCACGCCGAGCGATTCATGGAGTGTTGGTTCCTCGAGACCGCACAAAGCCGCTGGGAGGGGGAATTGAAGGTCATCCCCGGACGCAAGAGGTTTTGATCTCTCTTGTAACTGGACACTAGAGAAAAGGCCGTAACCGTCGCCCTCGTTGCTGGTGAATTGAAGTTCAGTCATCGCGTGCCTCATTATTTGCTATTTATCCTTTCAATACTCTCACACGGGGTACAGACTTACATCTCGTGTGGCGAAAAGGCTGTATGCCGAAACTTTTCAAAAGAAACTCTCCCACCGACACTGTCGACAATTCACATTTACAAATGATTCATTATTTTTTAAATCTATTTTTCCGATGAAAGTCAAGATAAACACCCTGCTCAGTTGTAAACGAACCAACGTTGAGAGCCTCTGGGATCCGCCACAAGATTAGAACTTCGTCATCAATCTCTTTTGAAATCATTAAAGTACCGTCATCCTTAAAAGAAATAAATCCTTGATCAAATAACAAATCGACGTGAGGTGCGAGCATGAGACCATTGTTGCCATCAATTTTTTCAGCATCATTCGACTCACACCAAGGTTTGATGTGGCTTGCACGTAGGTATCTCGGATTAGTTACACCCGTAATTCTGCATTCTGGTTCCCGTGATTCGACATTGGCCCTAAAAACACCTTGGCCGCGTCGAGCTAAAACCAATTTATGACTCTCCACGGGACCGTCTAAACCACGATTTACTAATTCTTGTTGGTGTAGATCATCTTCAATTTCTTTTTGAACTGACTCAATGCCTGACGGCTGCTTTTCGCCTTGTTTCGCGTACCCGCTGTCAAATTGAAATAGTTGTTGCAAGAATTCGTCCTTCGAAACTTCAGAGGATCGAACGTGAATTTGAATTCTTTTGTTACCGTTACCGCCACTAGCGCCAGGCAACTGACCAATAGGTTTTTGCGCCTTGCTGATCTGAAGGCGCAGAGCTTGATGGTCTACGACTGAAGCCATATCAATTGGAAACTCCAGGTTTAGAATTCGCTGAGCGAGACTTAACCCAGTCGTTTCACTCGAATCAACTTCGATGCGAAGTATGGTCATCGCCACCGCGGTGAGTCTTTCAAGAATCAGTTGCAATTGACGTGTGTATTCTTTGGCCGCTGGACCCCCGGCCGAGTTAGAAACAATCGCAAAATCGCCAATTTCAGAATTGACGACTTGTAAACCTGGCTTTAGTCGTCCTGATGAGGTTTCAATAAACTTCCATTCATCACGGCTCTGAATATTCGGCATTCCCCTAGGTTACGACAATTTTTGATCAACAAATTTACCTAATCAGGTCTGGGCTTTAATCTGACCGCCACCTTCTTAGGGAGCATGAACAGTGGTGTTAGCGTTACGAAATGAGCGAATACACATACAAGTGCAAAACTGCAAAGGCGACAGCAGATCGCATTTGGGTAGCCGACTTTTACCTTGATTCATCTAATGACTTAGTCGTCTCAGCAGACCCTGACACGACCGTTGCTACAGTGGGTTTGAGTGGTGGATCCGGTGCGGCTCAAAGACTGAGAACGGTGACAACTCTTTACAACTATCCCTGGAGTCAGGAAATTGTGGAGATACTTTTTCAGAACATTCTGGCCTATGAAGACCCCCTTCCGGAATGGTCAATTGATTATAAATCTTCCCAATGGACCGTGACAATGGCTTGGCCGAATTGATGGCGTTCCAAAAAACAGCGTTTTACGTTCCACACGTTCACTGAAACCCCAGCCGCTGCCCCATCAGTGCTGAGGTTTGGAATTGCCTACCAGCCTCGGTGCAGTCCGAGTTTTCGTTGTTTTTGTCCGCAGTGTCCGGCTCATCCTGCGCTGTCCGTGCCACAACTGTGCCACGAGGGTCAATTCTTCGTTGTGTGGTTGCAAGCAGACAATCTTGAACAGGCGAGGAGCTCTCTGAAAGGTTTTTCACGGTTCGACAGCACGCTGAAGTCCACCATTGTCGCGGTTATGGGAACCAGCAGCGGAGCACCCACGACGTGCTGGTTGACGCAAACTACGACAAAAATCATCTCAACCTCACACTGTATTCTCATGGTGCGCTCACCCTGACGGCGGAAACCGAAGTGGTGGTGATCGTCTACGCTCTTATTCATGCGTCGAGTTGTCATTTTTGCTTTGTTTGTTGCTGGGGTTGTTGTCGGGTCTGGTGCTGGGATGGTGCCTGCGCAAGCGACTACTGCTTCAGTAATAGGTTCTTCATCTACCCACGTCACAGCCGGCCGGACTCATACGTGTGCGTTGATTTCAGATGGCACAGTCCACTGCTGGGGATACAACAGTAACGGGGAACTCGGCACCTGGGATCCTAAGTTCTTCAAGAACGGTGACAAATACGCTAGCAATGTTCCGTTGATGGTCACTGGTGGTGCACTCGCAAACAAAAAGGCTACCCAGATCGCAGCCGGCGGGTACCATACGTGTGCGTTGATTTCAGATGGCACAGTCCACTGCTGGGGATTCAACGAGTCCGGGCAGCTCGGTAATGGTACCAATACCGGCGGCGAAGTTCCCGTGGCGGTGACTGGTGGTGCACTCGCAAACAAAACTGTCACCCA
>CAINVI010000157.1 GCA_903854075.1 Candidatus Pollutiaquabacter sp.
GCTCCGACGATTGCTATTACGAAGAATGGTTCCAGGAAGTCGAAGATGGCTACATCGTAGCCGTTAACTTCCGATCCCATGTAATGACCGAAATGAAAAAATATAACCTGGACTATTACCTCGCTGCCGGCGGCGAATTGGATGACATGGCCTGGCGCACGCACACCCCGGCAGAATTTTTCAGTCGGGTGGATAGCGTAATGTCCAGGAGATTGAATTGATGGTTGCTGACGGGCAACGTCTTTGTATATTTCGAATATTATATCGTATACCGAATAATTTGAAATTCATTCTCCCTGCATTTTTACTGATTTCCACTGCTCTTGCTGCGCAGCAAAAGCCGGCCAAAGAGCAAAATGGTCGCGCCTCGTATTACCACGACAAGTTTCAAGGCAGAAAGACCAGTAGCGGAGAACCGTACGAAAAACACGACTTCACTGCGGCTCACCGCACGTATCCGTTCAACACTCTCGTGCTGGTCACCAATAAATTGAATCAGCGTTCTGTAGTTGTCCGGATCAACGATAGAGGACCATTTCACAAAAGCCGGATGATCGACCTTTCCCGATCCGCAGCCATGAAGGCCGGCATGATTCCTTTTGGCGTAGTTCCTGTAAAAATTACGCCGCTACAGCTGCTTAATGAACTTCCGCTTACCGACAGTTCTTTACACGACGGAGAAGTCTGGAACTGCAATGCTTCATTGACAACACTTAGCAACGTGTCGCTACTCCTGTGGGAGACTGAAAACTGGCAACATGCCTTTTATATGGCCAGCGATCTCGAATTAGACCATCAGGACCATAAGTTTGTAATCCGTGTTAGCGGAAACAACAACCAGCGCAGGTATCAATTGCTGGAAACCAATGTCGAAAATAAAGAAGTCGCGGTACGACGTCTAAAAAATCTTAAAGAGAACGGATTTATTGATGCAGTACTTTTGCCCTGATGTTTAACAACTCCCCGACATGACGATCAATGACCAGCGAGAAGCTCTCAGGTCCAAGTGAAGCAGAAGGGATAAAGCGAAACGACTGCGACTGGTTGAGTTGAAAATCAAACGGCAACGAAGAGATTGTAAATTCCAGCGGACCGACCGGCTCCATCCGATAATAGATACTCACTACCTGGATGCTTTGGTCAAATGCCGAAGGAACAAAAAAGTCAGTGGTATACAAATGTTCCAGCACATTGAATTCCTGTCCGGTCTCCTCGATCATTTCCCGCTTCAGACATTCTCTCGTACCTTCTCCAAACTCCAAGCCACCGCCGGGAAATTTTGTTACTCGCTGGCCGAAAACAAATTCATCACTAACCAGCACACCGGAAACAGGATGAATATAAACTCCGTAAACTCTGACTACAAAAGGGGTTTTACTCATAATTCGGGCTCGATATGTTGGCAGATAAGTGCTACAAACTAAACAATGTTGGTCAATTTGACCTAATTTAGCTACAGCTGGAATGAACAAGTAATAAACCATCCATGGAAGAAAAAGTTCAGGTCGTAATCATTGGCGCCGGTCCGGCAGGCCTTACTACTTCCATTTTCTTGTCCCAGCAAAAAATCCCACATCTGCTCCTGGATCGCTCCCGTTTCCCCCGTGACAAAATTTGCGGCGATGCACTGAGCGGGAAAGTCGTTGACATCATCAATAAAGCCAATCCCGATTGGCTGGACGAATGGACGGCAGATCCCGACCATTTTCTGGGTAGCTATGGAGTACGATTCGTTGCTCCGAACGGAAAGTCCATCGATATCCCCTTTAAAACAGACCTGAACAGCTTAAGAAACGCGCCTGGATTTCTGGCCAAGCGGATCGATTTTGATGCCTGGCTAGCGGGAAAACTGGATAGTTCAACGTGTACATTAATCACCGAAGCAAACGTAACTACCGTTGATCGTAAAGGGGATATTATTCAGATCAGTTATAACAGAAATGGAACAGAAGTAACCGTTGCCGCAAACTTGGTGGTAGGCGCAGAAGGTGATCGGTCGCTTGTCGGAAAATCATTGAGCACGATTCGTAAACAAAACGAACACTATTGCGCAGGATTGAGAGCCTATTACGAAGGTGTTACCGGATTCCACGAAAAGAACTTCATTGAATTGCATTTTATTAAAAATGTACTTCCTGGTTATGTATGGATTTTCCCACTAC
>CAINVI010000158.1 GCA_903854075.1 Candidatus Pollutiaquabacter sp.
CAGCGCACGAATATTACGGCCTTCGCGACCGATTACTCGTCCTTTCACCTCATCGTTTTCAATCGGAAATACCGTAACGGCATTTTCCACAGCGTGTTCCGTAGCAACGCGCTGAATGGTCTGGATAATGATCTTTTTAGCTTCCTTATTGGCAGTGAGTTTAGCTTCCTCCATGATGTCTTTAATAGTCGACATCGCCTCTGTTTTGGCTTCCGCTTTCAGTGCTTCAACGAGTTGAGACTTTGCTTGCTCAACGCTTAGTCCGCTAATTTTCTCCAGGTTTTCCACCTGGCGCTGGTGCAGTTTAGCCAGTTCTTCTTTTTTCCCATCGAGAATTTGAAGCTGGTTTTTCAGATTAGCCTGCAGCGTTTCGTACTCTTGTTGTTTCTTGGTTGTCTGTTCAAGCTTCTGAGCCAGGTTCGACTCTTTCTGCTTGATTCGATTTTCGGCAACGGAGAGGTTCTTATCCT
Source organism: Candidatus Pollutiaquabacter sp. (assembly GCA_903854075.1). Taxonomy (GTDB): domain Bacteria; phylum Bacteroidota; class Bacteroidia; order AKYH767-A; family 2013-40CM-41-45; genus Pollutiaquabacter. The sequence goes on from CAINVI010000158.1 coordinate 471, forward strand.
TTTCGCCGATTTGTTTTTCGTGTTCGGCTTTCAGTTGCAGGAACTTCTCTTTGGCCTCCAGAATTTTGTTCTTCTTAAGTACTTCCGCTTCACTTTCGGCCTCTTTGAGAATAGCCTTGGCTTTGGAATTGGCGGAATTCTCGCGCGCTTTCAGCGTCTTGTTGAGTAGAAACCGCGAGAGAAGAAATCCGGCAGCGACTCCGACAAGTGCGAGCGCCACAAGGATGATCATGTTGCTTGTATCGATTGTATTCATTACTGGTTGGTTGTTTAACCGCTTTCCGTATAAAAAGTACACGGTCCACGGGCATTAAATGGAAATAAAAAACCCGCATTAATTCCGACGACTTAAATAAACTCCTTTAAGTCATAGGCGGAGTCTTCCGGGCATCTCTGGTTTCTGCTGTTCCCGAAGGAAATCCTGCTTTCGCGGGAGCGCAGCCTGCCATACTTGCCGTAGAGGTCAGACCCCTGTGGTTGTCTTGTTGAGTTTAATAGTGAATCGGAACTAATGCGGGATAGGGTTATCCCGTTCATAAGCACAATAACCCGCTTAAAGCGGTTAAAGCGTTTATGAAACGACGAGCTTCAAAGAACGATAACTTACAAGGAAGGATTTTCTTTCGACAGATATTCGTCAACAAGCAACGTCAGGTAATCCAATTGATCCGTGACTTCTTTGTCGAACGATTCGGATTGCTTTGCCGACTTATCTTGACCCATTGCTTCGTTCGCATAATGAAGGGCAGCCATGGCAAGCAGATCTTGTTTATCCTTCACCGCGTACGCCTCTTCGAAGTCGCGGATCCGTTTATTGATCAGCTCGGCAGCCTTCAACACCCTCTCCTGCTCTTCAGCTGTGATGCGGAGCGGATAGGTGCGATTAGCAATGGAAACTTTTACCGAAAGAAATTCTCCCATGTTGGGGTCGATTCACTGTATTTATTTATGCCTCAATCAGCTTGATATTTTTATCTATCTCACTAACCAAATCATTGATTCTAAGATTAATACGATCTACTTGTTCCTGCGTAGCCGCCAATTCGCGGTCTTTAAGGTTCTTGTAGCCCTCATCCAGACGCTTGGCGCGCGAACGCTCTTCTTCCAATTCAGCGACCAATCGGCTATTTTCTGCCAGCAGGTGCTGACAATTGGATTTCAACGCTTCGTGCAGCTCGATGAATTGCTGAATACGTTGTTCCAGGGAAGAAAACCGCTCTTTTATCGCTATTGGATCCTGCATCCTTACTTTAATTTTTTTTGAAAAATACAGTACAAAGTACGGAAAAATACCTGAACAATCCCATTAATTATAAACACGCAGTGTGTACAACGTCAAGGGAATGTGGAATCGATTCCAATTATTTGAACGAAATTCCGTTCTTGAATTTCTGGTCTAAAACCGCTGAATTGGCACAAATATGAATAAAATCAAACTACTGATCGTAGGACTTGGTCTGACGACCGGACTTTGCGCACAAAATTACCCGCGTAATTACTTTATTGCTCCGCTAGACACTCCGCTGTTGCTCTCGGGCACTTTCGGAGAAATCAGGAACGACCATTTTCACTCCGGAATCGACATTAGCACCGGGGAACAGGAAGGATTACCGGTTCGGGCAGCGGCCGATGGCTACGTTTCGCGGATTAAGGTATCAGCAGACGGCTTCGGAAGAGTGTTGTACGTAACCCACCCAAACAATTATGTTACGGTTTACGGTCATTTAAAATCGTTCCGTCCTGATCTTCAAACCTACACCCTAACGAAACAAAAAGGACAGCAGTCGTTTGAGATCGAACTATTCCCAAAAAAGGGTGAGTTTCCGGTGGTAAAAGGAGAAGAAATCGCTTTGTCCGGCAATTCCGGAAATACACTGGGTCCGCACCTTCATTTTGAGATCCGGGAAGAGAAATCGGAGCAGCCGGTGAATCCGTTGCTCTTTGGGCTTCCGATCGTTGACAACACCCGACCACAACTCCGTGCTGTCCGTGTGTACCCGGTACTGCAAAACGGCATTGTTGAATACACCGATTCGGCCAGGAGTTATGAGATTTTCCAGTACGATACGTTATATGGCGTTGCTGTTCAGGAATACATAAAAGTATACGGCACTTGTACCATTGGCTTCGATGTTTTTGACCAGCAGGAAGGATCTACTGCTGAACTGGGAATTTATTCGGGAGAACTTTATGTAGACGGAATCAAATCGTACGAGTGGATCAATGACAAAATTGATTTTGACGAAACGCGCTACGCCAATGCACACGCGGACTATCTGATGCGTAAACGGGACGGTGTTAAGGTAGAGCGCTGTTTCCGGTTACCGGGAAATTTCGCGTCAGCTATTTATCCTGATACGAATCTCACCGGCTACTCAGAATTCACCGGCGACGAGTCGCACGACATTCGTTTTGTAGCCCGCGACTTCTCCGGAAACTCGTGCGAAATCACCTTCCAGTTGCTGGCCTACAATTCCTTAAACACCAACATGTATCAACCGCACCCGGAAGAAGCAGTGCTTGTCAGCACCTCGAAAGGAATTGCTGTACATAAAAACAACCTGGACGTGGTAATTCCCGGAGGTGCCGTTTACCAGGAAATGTATTACACCGACGACGAAGTACTGAACAACGAGGCACTCACCAATACGTTTATTATCGGCGATCCGTACGAGATCCTGCATGTTCCTGCCACGATTTCGTTAAAACCCAAAAAAGAAATTGCCGATTCCTTGAAACCGAAAGCGGTAATTGCATTGGTGGAATTCGACGGATCGATGAAATCGAAAGGAGGCACCTGGAACAAGGATTTCCTGTCGGGAAAATCGCGTGAGTTTGGACGCTTTATTATCGCACTCGACACGGCAGCGCCAAGTGTTAAAAAAGAGTATTATCCGGCCGACTTGAATACATCGCGCGGTGGTATTGTTCAGTTGATAGTGAACGACGACCTCTCCGGACTAAAATCCTACCGGGCCACTATTGACGGCTCCTGGATGCTGGCCGAATTCGACACCAAATCAAAAATGCTCACCATTGATCTTGCCGGATTACCACTCAACGTATTACACAAACTTGAACTGACCGTCACTGACGAACGGGGCAATACTCAGGTGTGGAAAGATGAGTTTTGGTGGTAGCAATAATTGTTTGGAGAAAAAGTAGACGTTAAGTAATTAATGGCCGACTGAAGAAAAGTGATCCCGTCGCGACTCGAACGCGAAACCGTCTGCTTAGAAGGCAGATGCTCTATCCAGTTGAGCTACGGGACCCCAAAGGCCTATTATGAAAAAAGTGAAGAACGGATAGTGTTGTCACTATTCACTCTTCACCGTTTACCTTTTGTCGGGGCGGCAGGATTCGAACCTGCGACCTCCTGGTCCCAAACCAGGCGCGATGAC
>CAINVI010000159.1 GCA_903854075.1 Candidatus Pollutiaquabacter sp.
ATCCGGCAGCCGCCATGGCTGCCGAAAAGAGCGCGACATCCGGAACAACCGATAAAGCTTCTGCGCACGCAACCAAGGTGGAACCCGTAGTCACGACGTCATCGACCAAAAGTATCCGCTTGCCTTGATGTTGCGGCGGATCTGTAACGCGGAAGATACCATCCACATTGACAAACCGTTCAAAGCGTTGCTTGCGTGTCTGTGTGTCCGAGGCACGGAGTCGTTGTAATCCCTGCGGGAAATGTGTCCAGCCGGTCACTGCTGCGATCCCTTCTGAAATACAGGCGGCCTGGTTGTAACCCCGTTTCCGTAGCCTCGACGGATGCAAGGGAACAGGAATCACCTGATCGATGAGCGTAAAGCGCTCGGATTCCATGAGCGCCTGGCCAATCATTTTTCCGACAAATACGCCAACATCCTGCCGGCCATCATACTTTAACAGGTGCGCCAGCTGTTGCACATGCCCACCTTTCCGGAAATGATAAAATGCAACCGCTGCAACCAAATTGACCTTTCCATAAAACAACTGCTCCAAGCTGTTGCCGGCGCTGGCTTCATGACCGGTGCGCGGCAAACGAACAATACAGCCGGTGCACAGCACCATTTCACCGGAGCGGAGATCTTTCTCACACGCAGCGCACAATTCCGGGAAAAAAAGGGCGAAAAAATGGGATGGTTGTAAGGAATGGAACAGATTGGGCATCCGGCAAAATCACAAAAAAAACTTATCAGTAACATCCACTATAAGCGAAAAATTAGTAGATTTACACTACAAACCAAGTAACTATTATTCATCGCAGAAATACTTTTCTTGGTCTATAAATGAAACAAAACTTCATCTACAGCCCTAAAACAAGATTGCAAAAAGTACCTTGGCCGAGATTTCCAAGACTGTCCTTAAAAACAGCTGAAACAAGGCCTCTTTGAACATTATAATCAAAGGCTTACCCCAAAAATCGATCCCGGGATCAACAGATTTATGTCCACCGCAGATAAACGAATTCTTGTAGTTGATGACGAACGCATGTTGCGGGAAAGTATTTGTACGCTACTCGATTTATACGGATTTAAGGCGATGGGTGCTGAAAATGGAATTCAGGCGAATCAATTAATCCACGAATTTAATCCTGACCTCATTCTTTGCGACGTCAAAATGCCGCAAATGGATGGATACGAATTTCTAAATGCCGTCCGCCAGGGAAGCAGCGGTATCGGTCTTCCGTTCATTTTTATGTCGGCCAAAGTGGAGAAAGACGACATCCGGAAAGGTATGAACCTCGGTGCCGACGATTATCTCACCAAACCATTCATTAAAGAAGATCTGTTAAAAGCGATCAATACGCGACTGGAACGCTACAACAACATGAAGACTGCTTTCAAGCAATCCGGCGAAACGGAAGGCTTGAATATGAAATTCTCCCGGGATGAAGTCAACGAGAAGTTGCAAAAGCTGACGAAAACCGAAAAGAAAGTGCTTCGTTTGGTTGCCGAAGGAAAAACAAGCCGGCAGATCGCAGAAATACTTTTCGTGAGTTTCAAGACGATCGAAAACCACCGGGCCAACATGGCCGACAAACTCGGCATCAGCGGAAAACTTTCGCTGATCACCTTCGCCGTATCAATTCGTCCGTTCCTGGACTGATCCTCTTCTTCCTTTATTGTCCGGTAAGCACGTGAATATTCACGCGACTTGTTATTCCTTTGCGTGTGATTTTCATAGGATGCGTTTCGACGTGCCATTGCGCGTCCGGTAACCCATGAAAGAACGCACGGGCAAAATGACGGTCTGGTTCACTGACGATAATCGTTCCGCCCGGCAAGGTTAATTGCCGGAAAGCATTCAACAAGGGATCAAACATTCTTCGTTCATACGCCACATCGGAAGCCAACAATACCTGTGCGGCAGGGGATGTATCTGAAGTACGCCAGTCCAGCACAGAGGTAGTTGCTACCGACTGTCTGTTCAGTTGCCAATTATATTCGGCCAGTCGTATCGCATCCGGCAGATAATCTGTCAACGTTACCGAAGCTGCAAATTCACCGGCAACTATTCCCGGCAAACCAAGTCCGCAACCGATTTCAAGAACGGACTTACCGAGGACGAGCTGTGGATCTTGTAAAATGAATTCCGCCATGCCGATGGCCGATGGCCACACCTCCGCCCAATAGGGAATGCGCTCGTCACGCACATCAGGATGATCTTCCGGGAGTGAAAGTAATGTATCAAAAAGCGCGTCAACGTCCGCCGCATGAAGTAGGCGATAATTTTTTCCCTGGAGTACAAAACTCTCTTCTCGAACATCAAAGGAAAACACGGAAGGCGCTGGATTAGACACGCAAGGTAACGGATTTCCGGTGAAACTATTTCGTGTAACTTTAGGACATGCAACTCCCGGCCGTCAGCGTGCTGCTACCCTATACGAACGAAGGAGAATTGTTACAGGAAGCCATTCAAAGTATTCTGCAACAATCCTTCACGGATTTTGAACTATTGCTGGTTGCCAATCGTGCCGATGATCACACCCTAAACATCGCATCTTCTTTTAACGATCAACGCATCGTACGGATCAACGAAACCAGGAGCGGAATAGTATATGCGCTGAATGCAGGATTGCGAATGGCACGCGGAGAATGGATAGCACGCATGGATGCAGATGATATTGCTCATCCCGAACGGCTGCAAAAGCAGATTACCTTTCTTACAACTCATACTGATATTGATGCCGTAGCCTGCGGAACAACACTCTTCCCTGCTACAGCAGATAACTTAGGGTATCAGCTGTTTGTAGAATGGCAAAACAGCCTGCTCACGCCGGAAGAACATGCTGTCAATCGCTTTATTGAATCACCAGTTGCACATCCTGCGATGGTCTTTCGAAAAAAACTGATTGATCAACTTGGCGATTATTCGAACGAGGAACTTCCGGAAGATTATGAATTATGGTTACGGTGGATGGATAATGGAAAAAAGATCGCCAAGCTGAACGAAAAATTGTTGTTCTGGAGAGATCGCCCGCAACGACTCAGCCGAACTGCCCTACAATATGCCGAGCAATCTTTTTTCGAAGTGAAGGCGCGCTACCTCAAATCCTATTTTGACCAGCATCCTGATCAACCGAAAAAAATCATAGTCTGCGGAGGAAGTAGTAACAACCGCTGGAAAATCGAAACCTTGTTACGTCATGGAATACCGGTGACTGCGGTAACCGATGTAGTCAACCGCAACACCGCACCATTGCCCTTCATACCGGCGCAAATGCTACCCTCTTTCACAGATGCATTCGTGATCAATCTGATTGCCAAACGCGATGCACGCGAGAGTATAAAAAGCTATTTGGCATCTTGCGGTTTCATGGCAGGAAAGAATTGCATCATGGCCGGCTGATGCCCATTAGCATTCCTGGTGCGGAAGTGTGAAAACAAAATCCGTTCCTTTTCCAGCTTCGCTTTCCGCCCAGATCTTACCATGGTGCTTTTCGATGAAATCTTTGCAGAGCGCCAATCCAAGGCCCGTTCCTTTTTCTTGCGAAGTGCCGAGAGTTGTGACTACTTTAACTGGATCAAAGAGATACGGCAACTTATCTTTTTCGATTCCCACGCCGGAATCCGAAATACGGAATTTCAATTCACCATTTTCGCGCAAAGCAGACAACTTAACTTTGCCTTGCTTATGGCTGAATTTTATAGCGTTGGAAACAAGATTGCGTAGAATCGTTTTCAGCATATTCGCATCAGCAGTGACGCTCAAGGCTTCCACCGGCTCATGCTCGATGGTAATTCCCTTACTCTCCGCAGATGATTTCAGCAACGCTTCTACTTCTTGAAAAAGCTGATCGACACTTATTTTTGTTGGCTCGAATCGGGTAAGGTCACGTTGAGAGCGCGCCCATTCCAGCAAACTCTTCAGCAATTCGAAGGTGACACTGGCCGACTTATGCAGATTATTAATCAGCATATCAAGCGTGGCCTGGTCGAACGATTTATAACTTCGCTGCAACACCTCAGTGAGTCCAACCAGATTGACCAACGGATTTTTCAAATCATGGCCGATGATGGAGAACAATCGGTCCTTCGTTTCAATAAGCTCTTTTAACTGCTCCTCGTACCGCTTTGTCTCAGTAATATCGTAACACGTACCGATATAGCCGGTGAACTCATTTTGCTTATCATAGAACGGTCGGCCGTAATCGCGCAGCCAGCGGTATTCCCCGGACTTATGACGCAAGCGGTATTCCATTTCGAACGGCTGACGGTTTTCAAACGCATTGATGTAAGTATCCATGCAATGCTGCACATCTTCCGGATGTACACCTTCGACCCAGCCGTTACCGTGTTCCTGTTCGAGGGTACGTCCGGTGAATTCAAGCCACGTCTCATTAAAATAATTATATAGCTTATCGGTACGTGCCCGCCAGATCAACGCCGGGAATTTTTCAAAGATCCGTGCAATGATCTCGTTGGTATGGGAACGCTCTATGAGTGTTTTTACTTCCTGATTAGAAATTTCCTGCGTCTTCTGCATCAGCAACAAGTCAATAATCGGATCGTGCTTGGCGAAATCATTCACCGTGAGATGATTTTCGATCACCTCTTCCCAGGCATGAAACCACGGAGACCCAATGAAAAGGACCTGTTCCATGGAAGTACCCTGTGTCCATTCGCCACGAAGCGTAACGACCGGCGACTGCAGCGACTTCAGAATAACAACTGATTCTCGACTTTCGAGAATACCTTGAAAATTGAACGGAAACGAGGTGGGTTGAAATATCCGAAACTGATCGAAGAAGAAATCCCCTTGTTTGACCGGCAGTATCTTCTTTAACGAACCTCCCACCGACTTTACAAGGAGTTGTTGATCTAGAATGATATGAAATGGGAATAAGCGATCAAACGCACGCGAAGAAAACTGAACTGTATCAGAAATACTCATGGTAATGGATAAAAGGTGTAAAACAACCCGATAAAATGGGAAATCCATTCAATATTACAAAAGTCGTTATTTTATCAATAGCAGCGCCATGATAATCATCATCCTAAAAATATACGTAAAAAGGATTAGTTCATCGAATACCAGGATTCAGAGGTATGACCTTACATCTTAACGCAATACGAACAAAGTCACGATAGGCTATAAAAAAACCCTCTCGAGTGAACGAGAGGGTTTGCAGTGGAGGTCCCGAGCGGATTCGAACCGCTGTACAAGCTTTTGCAGAGCTCTGCCTAGCCACTCGGCCACAGGACCATTTTTAGTGGTACGAAGATAAGAAAATCAGGCTTTCGAATCAATCGTGAGGGTTGTTGTACTGCGTCGACCGGATAAATGTTGCAACTGTGCAGTCAGCCAGTGCGGATTGCACTCATTTTTACTGAAAATCAGTTGATTGGACGACAATCCTTAGATCAACGCAGGCCCAGTGGATTTTCAAGTTATCGCTCAAACTGCAGCTCCACCGTAACCGACTCCACATCGCCTCCCATAGGTGGCGCAATCTTGGTCAGTGAAACATTCAGGTGTTGTATGCGCGGCAACGACTTCATCAACGTATCACCAATGCGTTTTGCTACATGCTCAATCAGCTTGGAGCGTTGCATCATTTCGCGGGAAACGATTCGCTGAACATCACAATAGTCAATCGTCTGCGACAAATCATCGCTTACTGACGCTGCAGAAAGATCTGCATCGATACGAATATCGACACGATAGTGTCCGCCAATGACCGCTTCGTGTGGCAAGCAACCATGATTGGCGTAGCAACGGATATTATTAATAATAATTAGCGACATATTTTTTCGTGCAAAGAAGTTAGACAAAGGTACAGGACAACGCCGTATGAACTTTATGCGATAGTGTTACTCCATGGTTAACTTTTGGTGAACAGCCTTGAAAACTTGGCAACAAACGCTCCCAGGAGTAAATTAAGGTGCAAAGGACCGTAATCAGACTACTCCAAGGAAACCTTTTGCTTCGACCAGGAATCCTTTAACTGTACCGTGCGATTAAACACCAGTCGATCAGGCGTCGATGCTGTATCCAGGCAGAAATAACCTTTCCGCATGAACTGAAATTTATCGTCAGCAGCAGCATTACGTAAGGAAGGTTCTGCCATGGCATTTGCAATTATTTCCAGGCTGTGCGGATTGATGTGATCCTTGAAATCGCCTTCCTCCGCTGCGGGATTTTCTACCCGGAACAACCGATCGTACAAGCGCACTTCACAGGGGACTGCAGTGGATTTGTTTACCCAGTGAATGGTTCCTTTTACATGGATTCCACTGGTGTCGTGGCCACTCTTACTCTCAGGAATATACGTACAACGAATCTCGGTGATATTCCCATTATCGTCCATCACATAATCGTCGCACTTGATGATATAAGCATGCTTCAAACGAACCATCAAGCCGGGAGCCAGGCGAAAATATTTTTTCTCGGGATTCAACTTGAAATCTTCCCGCTCGATCCAAAGCTCGCGACTGAACGGCAGTTCTCGTACTCCTCCGCCATCTTCCAGTTCCGGATTGTTTTCGGCCGGCAAATTTTCTGTTGTTCCTTCCGGATAATTCGTAATCACCAGTTTCACCGGATCAAGTACGACCATAACCCGTTTCGCAATCGCATTGAGGTGTTCGCGCACACAGAACTCCAATACGCCAAAGTCTATCACGTTCTCACGACGCGCCACGCCAATCATTTCGGCAAAGCGACGAATACTTTCCGGAGTAAAGCCACGCCGACGAAGTCCGCTGATAGTAGGCATACGCGGATCATCCCATCCGCTCACGAACTTTTCTTGCACCAGTTGCAACAACCGGCGCTTACTCATTACTGTGAAATTGAGGTTGAGCCGTGCAAATTCGTACTGATGACTGGCAAAGATTTCGAGTTTTTCAATAAACCATTCGTACAGCGGACGGTGTACTTCAAATTCCAAGGTACAGATGGAATGTGTGATACGTTCTATTGAATCGGACTGTCCGTGTGCAAAATCATACATCGGATAAATACACCACTCGTCGCCGGTACGGTGGTGCGCCGTGTGCTTGATTCGATACATCAGCGGATCACGCAAATGCATATTTGCTGCGGCCATATCGATTTTGGCGCGTAATACTTTTTCGCCGTCTTTGAATTCTCCCTTACGCATCCGCGCAAAAAGATCCAGGTTCTCTTCCACTGTGCGATCTCTGAACGGACTATTCTTTCCGGATTCGGTTGGCGTACCTTTCATTGCAGCAATCTCCTCCGCCGAAGAATCATCGACATACGCCAACCCTTTTTGAATCAACTGTCTTGCATATTCATAGAGTTGCTCGAAATAGTCAGAAGCATAAAATTCATTGGCCCACTGGAAGCCCAGCCATTGAATATCCCGCTTGATACTCTCCACGTATTCGGTCTCTTCCTTTTCCGGATTGGTGTCGTCAAAACGCAGATTGGTTGTGCCGCCGAATTTTTTCGCCAGCCCGAAATTAAGACAGATGGATTTAGCATGACCAATATGCAGATAGCCGTTAGGCTCCGGCGGGAAACGCGTCAATACGCGTCCACCATGTTTGCCGTTATTCACATCTTCGGCTATGATTTCTTCCAGAAAATTTGGACCTTTCTCGGTGCTCATACTTGAACGGATTACTTACATGATTTTTACTACTGTCGTCAGGCTACTGCCGACAGGCGAATTAACGATTGACGAAGGCGGCGAACTACTTCCTCGTTGCCCAACAGGGCGATCATTCCAAAAAGATGAACACCGCCGGCCTGGCCACTTACCATCACACGCAGGAGTTGCAGCAGATCTCCCGGTTTACGCTGGTGAGCAGCAGCCACTTCCTTGAAGATCGCTTCCGCTTGTTGCTCGCTAAACGCTGTCTCTTTTTCATAGGCAGCAATCACGGCATCAAAGACCGATGACAATTCCGGCTTCCAGCGCTTGGTAATTACCGTTTCGTCGTAATCGGTCGGCGCGATGAAAAGATAACTTCCTTTTTCGGTCATCTCCGACTCGAACTGTACACGATCCTTCAGTAACTGCGCAGCTGTCTTCAAAAAACGATCGGACAAACGGACATCGGTATCTCCGAAACCGAAACGTGCTTTGACCAATGCTTTTAACGAATGACCCAGTTGATCATCCGACTGAGCACGCAGGTAATGCTCGTTAAACCATTTCGTTTTTTCCGGATCGAACTTCGCACCGGACTTACTTACACGCTCCAGCGAAAAGGCCTGCACCAATTCTTCCAGCGAGAAGATTTCCTGATCATCGCTCGGGTGCCAGCCGAGCAACGCGATGACGTTGATGAACGCTTCCTTATAATATCCCTTTTCGCGGTATCCGGAAGAAACCTCGCCGGTAACCGGATCGGTCCAATTCAACGGGAACACCGGAAATCCAAGACGATCGCCATCCCGTTTACTCAATTTACCGTTTCCATCCGGCTTAAGTAACAACGGAAGATGTGCGAATTGCGGCATAACTGATTCCCAGCCGAGCGAACGATACAGCAATACGTGTAACGGTGCTGACG
>CAINVI010000160.1 GCA_903854075.1 Candidatus Pollutiaquabacter sp.
GAAAAAGTAGCGTTTAAACCCAATCCCGGCCCTCAGACAGAGTTTTTGGCCGCTTCTGAAAAAGAAGTACTATACGGAGGAGCAAGAGGCGGAGGCAAGTCATACGCCATGCTTATCGATCCGCTACGCTATTTCTCCAACGGTAATGCTCATCTTCCTAAAGAATACTTGGAAGTTTTTAGTCGCGGTTCTGTGGCCGTGTTGGATGATTTCAAGACCTTGACGGTGTACGGTAAATCCTTGCAGAAGGAATCGCAACGACAAGATAAAGGACATGCGGCCGGCGTTCAGGCGTTTCTTGCCGCCATACGTGTTGGCGGACCATCTCCGGTGCCGTTCGATGAAATTGATCTGGTCACGCGTGCTACGTTTGCTGTTCTAGAATCCATTGCGCTAAAAGGTGCAGCCGTAAAATTATAATGTCGTATTTTCCATCTGCATGAATAACCTTCGGTACAATTCGCTTTTTCCTCTTCGTTCATGCAGCCGCTCGATCGCCTGATTCGTCATTTGGAGTCGGAAGGATTTCGTGGCTATGATCCCTACGATATCCTCAACAGTCCTTTTCCGTTCCGTGCCTTCGGGACCTACGGAGCGGCCATCGCTACACAACTGCACAAGCGCAATCCGATTAACCTTCGTCCGCTACTCGGCATTAAAAAAGAGTACAACCCGAAAGGACTGGGATTGCTGCTCTACGCATACTCGGGCTTGCAGCAACTGCGCCCACACATCGATTACGAGCAGCAACTCACCCGGTTATTCCAATTAATCAGTGAACGTATAACAGCCGGTTATAGCGGCGCTTGCTGGGGCTACCATTTTGCCTGGGCAAGTCCCGGTAAATTCCTGCCTCCGTTTGCGCCCAGTGGCGTGGTCACCGCATTTGTCGCCAAAGGCCTCTATGCCTATTATCAGCTCACGGGCCATCCGGAAGCAAAAAAACTGCTCATTAGTGCAGGTGATTTCATCGACCGTGACCTGGCTGTTACTACAACCGCCGAAGGATCGTGTATCAGTTATACGCCTTTCCAACAGGATTGTTGTTACAATGCCAGTTTGCTGGCGGCCGAAACGTTGGCCATGGTTTATGCTATAAACGGCAATGAAGCGTTTCGTACCAAGGCAATCGATGCCGTACGGTTTGTGATTCACAGGCAGCACTCCGACGGACGATGGAATTACTCCCTCGACGAAAAATCAGGTGCTGAGCGAAAGCAGGTCGATTTTCACCAGGGATATGTCCTGGATTCCATAAATGCCATTGAACAACTTACCGGCTCATCGATACCCGGCGCCGGAGATGCTGTGCGTAAAGGACTTGAATTTTACCGGTCACAACAGTTTACGGCGGAAGGACAAAGTCTGTGGCGCTATCCGAAACGCTTTCCGGTCGACATTCATAATCAGGCCCAGGGCATCATCACCTTTTCTAAACAGCGAAAGCTTAACCCCGACTATACGGTGTTTGCCGCAAAAATCGCCGATTGGACATTGTATTCTATGTTTGATCAGAAAAAGGGTTATTTCTATTATCGAAAATATCCGTTCTTCACCAATAGAATCCCTTTTGTGCGCTGGTCCAACGCCTGGATGCTGGTAGCCCTGGTAGAACTGGCGATGCGAAAGGATTCTTGATTGAAGAGTATTTTCCGATTATCCTATATATAGTATACGACCTGACACTATGCGGTTTTTATTCTACCTCGGACACCCCGCGCATTTTCATTTGTTCCGAATCGTAATCGGGAAGCTCAAGGCGGCGGGTCATGAAGTTTGTATACTGATTAAGAAAAAGGATATCCTGGAAGACCTGGTGAAACGGCAGGGCTGGGCGTATACGAATATCAACCCGGAAGGACGGGCAGATCATAAACTTTCAATCGCCTGGAAATTACTCAAACGAGATTTCGAACTGTATAGGCACGTACGATCATTCCGGCCGGATGTAATGGCCGGCACTTCTGCCGAAATTACTCATGTCGGAAGACTGACGGGAATACCGTCTTATGTCTTCAACGAAGACGATGCCGAGGTGGTACCGCTATTTGCCAGATTAGCGTATCCATGGGCAACGCACATTGTTGCTCCTGATTCCTGTTCGGTCGGTAAATGGACGAGTAAGAAAATCAGTTACCACGGTTACCACGAGTTGGCTTATTTGCATCCAGCCCATTTTACCCCGGATAGTTCCCGAATTCCGGAACTTGATCCTCAGCATCCGTTTTTTATTCTTCGCTTTGCCAGTCTGACCGCTCACCATGATACAGGCCGTGGTGGTATCACGCGTGACATTGCACAACAGTTAGTCGATGCGCTCCGGCCACACGGTAGGATTTTCATTACGGCAGAGCGTCCGCTGGAACCTGAATTTGAACAGTACCGGATTAAGATTGATCCGTTGAACATACACCATGCGCTGGCTTTTGCTACATTATATATAGGCGATAGTCAGACCATGGCCGCGGAAGCTGCGGTGCTGGGGACTCCCTCGATTCGCTTTAATGATTTTGTGGGGGAGATCAGCTATTTGCGGGACCTTGAAGAATATGGACTTTCTTACGGAATCAGGGCTTCGGAGGAGGAGCGCCTGATGACAACGGTTAAGCAATTACTCCGCGACATCCCCGGCGCAACAGCTGCTGCGAAATCTGCACGTGAGCGCCTTTTATCCGATAAAATCGATTGCGCGGATTTTTTCACCCGACTACTGACTTCCGTCGTTCAACGATAACCGTTCCAAAAGTTAGGGGTACACTGCAATTGATTGCCCACCCAAAATGGCGAAGCGGTTCTTGCTGGAGGTATCCGTAAAACCCGCTACTGTAGAGGATTTTCGCTAAAATAAATTTGCTTTTTTATTCGTAGTCCTTATATTGCATATGCGAACAAAGGAGACAAAATCTTACGTTTTTTTTCGGCTTAACATGAAGCACACACTCTTGCAGCCGGGAGTAAACCAGAAGAATCTGTCAACTTCTTACACTTCGGAAACCGTTACTTGCTGTACTGCGATAAAAGAACAGCATCAACAGTAACGCGTGCGGTCATAGTGACCGCTTTTGTCGGGTCGTTGTAAAACGATCAGACCTAATTAGTGTGGTGCTGCTTGTCATGGGTAAACAAAACAACAAGAACAGTAACAACCGTCGAATGCAATTGCGTTTCAGGAATGAAACAGCTGTGCAGGGTAGTGCTGCTTTATCATCCCCTCTTCAGCGTCCTGCTAAAAAACGACGTTTCGTTCCGCGACCACATCTGGAAAAGATTGGCGGCATGGAGCGCCCTGTGCGTGATTTCCTGCAGCGATTTATTGATTTGTCGGCCCGAAATACGTTCGTCTTACGTACCTCTATCGTGGAAAGCATTAGTGGGTTTTCTATACGCCCCGCTGCTGTGGTCAATCTGAAACGCATGAATGATGTCCGTGCATTGAATCGGTTTCTTTCGGAGGTCAATCATCAACTGGAAGATAACGGCACCTTTGTGGTTTGTCTGGAGACAAAATATTTCCGTAAGAAACGTATTCTTAACAACTATCCCGTTGGATTGAATTATGGATTGTTACTCACCGATTATCTGGTCAAACGTGTTTTGCCCAAATTGCCGGTAAGCTCCAGGGTGTTGCGTATGGTCTACGGCGATCGCGATAAAGCCATGTCGAAGACGGAAGCGCTCGGACGATTGTACGCTGCGGGTTTCGAAGTGGTCGATAAAAAATTCATCAACGGCCTACTGTATCTCGTCACCCGCAAGGTGAAGGCGCCACTCTTTGATTACGAGAAAAACTACGGACCGATATTTTGTATGCGTCGCAGCGGAAAGAACGGGAAAGTCATCCGTGTTTATAAGCTGCGCACCATGCACGCGTATTCGGAATTCATACAGCAGTATGTGTACGAACAGAACAGCCTGGCGGATGGCGGAAAACTGAAAAACGATTTTCGTGTCTCCACGCTAGGACGAATCGTCCGCAAATACTGGTTGGATGAATTGCCGATGGTATGGAACCTTTTTCGAGGGGATTTGAAGCTGGTAGGTGTTCGCCCATTGTCATCACAATACTTGTCGCTCTACAGTGATGAGCTAAAAATGAAGCGAAACGCACATAAGCCCGGACTCGTTCCTCCATTTTATGCGGACATGCCCAAGACGATCGATGAGATTCAGGCCTCTGAATTGCGGTACCTTGAAGCACACGAGAAGAGTCCGTTCCTCACAGATCTGCGCTACTTCATGAAAGCGACCTGGAATATCCTGGTCAAGCGGGCCCGTTCTAAGTAAACGGTAGTCTTTCGGCTCCCATAACTTTTCAATTCCGTACCCGTAGAACAGCCCTACTTATGGCTCGTTCGCGAATTTTGTTCCAATTGTATTCGTGTTCAGGCCCAGCTACCGTGGTTGAACTATGAAACGAATCCTTGTATTCCTGGTATTATGGATGAACATGGCCGGTGCACAGCACCTGTCCAATGTCGACCTGTACGATTTTCTCGATGAACTGGCCGGCAGCGGCGTCATCGAACTTAACAGTGCGGTCAAGCCGTATTCTCGGCAATTCATTATCGACAAGCTCGAAGAGGCACAGCAGCAACAGCCCTTGCTCAACAATCGCCAGCAGCAACAGCTGGAAAACTATTATCGGTCGTTTGTCCATGTCGTTCCAGCCGACAAACAGCGGGTATCCGGATTGGAGTGGATCGGGTATTATTATCGCGACAGTCTTTTTGATTTTCAGGCAAAGCCCATTTTGGGCTATAGCTTCTGGTCCAACGATTCGGACAACTTTTATCGCCGCTGGAATGGGGTGGAAGTGGCCGGCACGGTCGGGCCCCTGAGTTTCTATGCCAGCTTACGCGATCAGCACGAGAGCAGCCGGCTCACGGGGCCCGACTACCTGAATCAGTTTCAGACCTCCAATTATAAGCCCGACGCGGATGGTGGTGGCGATTACGACGAGTCTCGCGGAGGTGTGGCGTACCACTGGAAATGGGGGAGTGTTGGCGTGGCCATGGACCAACTGGCCTGGGGAGACAATTATAATGGGGCCAATATCCTGTCGGGGAGGGCGCCGGTATATCCCGCCCTTAAACTCGACTTGCAGCCGGTCCGCTGGCTGGACTTTCATTATTTCCATGCCTGGCTGAAGTCCGATGTGATCGACAGTGTCAATATATATAGTAATGGCGCCACGAGCCGTTATGTGCTCCGGCCGAAATACATGGCGGCAAATCTCTTCACCTTCCGGCCGTTTCCCCGGTTTCTTTTTTCGGTCGGAAACTCCATTGTGTATAGCGACAACCGGGTGAATCCGGCCTACCTCATACCGTTTCTCTTTTACAAGTCGGTAGACCGATCGCTGAACGGCTATGCCAACCTGGGCAATCAGCTCGGACAGAATTCCCAATTGTTTTTCAATGTATCGAGCCGGAACATCCGCCATGTTCACCTATATGCCAGTTTGTTTATTGATGAGCTGGCACTGGGCGACGCCTTTGATAAAGACCGGCAATCGAACTTTATTTCGTTCAAGGCGGGCGGTCGGATCAGTAACCTGTTGGTGGAAAATCTGTTCCTCACGGCGGAGTTTACCATGACCCGTCCGGTCACCTACCGGCATTACATACCTACAGCAGATTACACCTCCAGCAGCTTCAACCTCGGCCATTACCTGGGCGACAATGCCCGTGAGTTTTTTGTATCGGTCGGGTACAAGCCGACCCCAAAATGGTGGATCGAAGGCTCGGTGGTCTTGGCCCAAAAAGGGGAGGAGTACCCGTACACCGGACAGTCCGGAACCTCGACTTCCGGCAAGGGATTACCTTACCTGGACGAGGTGCTTTGGTCGGCCAGCGACCTTCAGTTGCGGACCCGCTACCAGGTGTTTGTTGGCGGCTGGGTCTTCGGCGGGGTAGGGTTGACGGACCACGCCGGGGTCATGGATCCGGTCTATTCGCAACCCCTATTCCGAGGCCGGAAAACCACCGTGAACCTTGGCGCGAATATCGGTTTCTAGTTTAGCAGGGCCGACATCAAAAAATTTTGGCACGCTTCTTGATACAACGATTGTTGAAAGCCGTCACAAGCAGTTCGAATTCCTGTCTATTTTTGGCATACTTTTTGATAGATGACAGACTGGCTTTTTGTTTGTCACGACACTGTCTGGGTGTATATACCTACTTTGTAAGATTTACCTGCCGGTATGTTTTCAGAAAGTACACTTTAACATGTGTTTCTCCCCTTTTCATTCGCCAATCAATTCTGCACGTTGGCCAAAATACAGTAAGATTTTGGGTGATATTCGTTGCATCCGCTCTGACTTTTTTTCATCTTGGGGTGATCAAAATCAGCATATTCCACGTTCAAGGTCATGAGTTTTTAACATCCCGTTGATAATTCACCCTTGACTGGCCCAACATAAATCCCCAAACTTGTAATAACTCTTTCGAGGAAACCTCCGTAGAAAGAGCCCTTAACCAACCACCTCAACCCTCAGAAACGACTACGTGAACACAACATTACTCTCCACGTTATTTTCTGCCCTCATATCCTCGCTGCTCGGTCGTGAAAAAGCTGCTGCTGCGAGTCTTCAATTTTTATCACTCGAAACAATGAAACAAAACACACAATCAAAATCACATACCATGAATCCAAACAACTACCCGAATCGAACAGCTAAGCTGTTTACTCGTTGGATGGCGTTTGTTGCTGTCGTGCTGATCACACTGGCTTCGACAGCAGTGAATGCTCAAAATGTCAACGTGGCGTCGACCGGCGGAACCGCCACGGCAACCTATGCAACAGTAAGTGCCGCATTCACCGCGGTCAATGCTGGAACGCACACCGGTGTAATTACGATGAACATTGTGGCCAATACCTCAGAGCCAGGGTCTGTAACAGCCCTTGCTTCCAGTGGTACTGGTTCGGCAAGTTACACCAGTGTATTAATTCGTCCGTTCGGCGGAAGCTACACCATTGGTGGTACTGTCACGGCTAGCCGTGCTATCATCGAATTGAACGGTGCCGACAATGTGACGATTGATGGCGATGATCCATCGGTAGCCGGTGCCCGGAACTTGACCATCGGGTTCTCTTCTACTGCGGCCACCATTGCTGCCTGTATTCGGGTAAGTTCGGCTTCTACTCTTGGCGCCAACGGAGCGGACAATAACACCATCAAAAATTGTATTATCACGGGTAACCGTGTAGTCGGTGGTACTACAGCGACGTATGGTATAAATATGTCTAACTATTCTACCACCTCTCTTGCAACAGGAGGTTACTCTAGTTTGAACAACCGTTTTGAAAACAACCTGATTACACGTTGTGCCCAAGGTATTTGGGCAGTGGGTGCCTCTGCTACGTATAATAACGTGGGTACTAAAATTAGTGGTAACGTGATGGGGGATGGTACTGC
This sequence comes from Candidatus Pollutiaquabacter sp., assembly GCA_903854075.1. GTDB lineage: Bacteria > Bacteroidota > Bacteroidia > AKYH767-A > 2013-40CM-41-45 > Pollutiaquabacter. The sequence goes on from CAINVI010000160.1 coordinate 7,418, forward strand.
TGCGGGTAATATCGGTACCCGTGGGGTACTTATTTCATATTCCGCTAGTTCGGCTGCTCAAACAGCGGCTCAAATCACGAATAATGATATTCAGGTGGGTGATCCTGGAACTACCGGTTACTCTACTACTATTGCCGGTATTGAATTGGGAACCGTAAACTTCGGTACCATCGTTACAGGCAATAAATTGCACGATATTTATCAGCCCTCAACTGCAGGATATGGTTCGATCGGTCTTTATATCACCGGGGCAACTTCTACCGGTAATATTACCATCGCAAACAATTTCATTTATCGTATTGCGGCATCTAATTACTCCGCAACCCGAACATCCACGTTTACTAATCATGGTGTATTGATCACCGCAGGTGCTACTAACCTTGCTTTCGACCATAATACCGTGGTGATGAACACCGCCAATGCTACCGGCACGTTGGTAAATCCTGCATCTAACGCTCTCTGTGTAACTGCCTCTGGTACAACGTTCAGTTCGTTCCGAAACAACATTCTGACCAATACCATCGCTTCTACCAATGCACTTTGTATATATACTACTGCTACTACTAATATCTCTGGAGCGTCAATGAACAACAATTGCTTTTATGCTCCCTCCGGTGTCTTAGGTTATTACAATGCTGCTGATCGCTCAACATTGTCAGCCTGGCAGTCAGCAACGGGTAAGGACGCTAACTCCTACAGTCTTAATCCTAATTTTATCTCCGCTACCGATCCGCATTTGAATGGAGCGGTTTCTTCGCTTTTAGAATCAGGTGGTGCTGCGGGTACTGGTATTACCTCCGACTTGGATGGCGACTCCCGTCCAGGGCCTACCGGATCAGTAAATGGTGGTGGAACTGCACCTGATATCGGTGCCGATGAATACGATGGTTTGCCCATCCAACCGGTTGCCATTGCCAGTGTATCAGCGTCTCCTGCTGGAAACCTTTGTACGGCAGCTAGTCGTTCTATCTCGGCCAATGTCACAGCAGGTACCAATCCAGTTACTTCGGTAACGTTAAATTACTCCTTGAATGGCACGGCTCAAACGCCGATTTCAATGACCAATACCAGTGGAAGCACCTGGGAAGCTACCATCGCTGCGGCAGCTAACGCTGCTGTTACTTGGTCGGTAACTGCTGTTGATGCAGTCGTTTCTGTAACCAGTAACGGTACAGGTTATCAGGATGAAGCGCTTACCGGAGTAACGGCATACGCCAACGCCAGTTTATCTACGGTATGTTCCGGTAGTCCAACCATCCTTACTGCTTATCTTGATAAACCCGGAACTTCTGTTTTGGGTTCTGGTGCATCTACCTCAACCAGCGGCACCAACTTCTTGTATAGTTTGTACGGCGGTCAAAAATCGCAATATATTATCCGCGCGGCAGACCTCATCGCTGGCGGGTTTACACGTGGACCAATCACATCTCTTGCCTACGAGATTACCGCATTGGCTACCACGCCGACAGCCTTGCAGAATTTTTCTGTTACGCTGAACCATACTGATTCGGCTCAATTCACCGCAGCTAACATTCTTTCGAATGCAGGTAGTCCGAATTATACATCTTCTTCATTGTCATCTGTAGTAGGTGTAAATACGCTTACGTTCTCTTCGCCTTTCCAATGGAACGGCACCTCTAATATCCTTGTGACGATTTGTCACTATAGCGGAGGAGCAGGAGCAAGCGCTACGACACCAACGATGAAGGTGTATACAAATGCCTACACTACAACCTGCGTTCGTTACGAGAACAGTCAAACAGGTATCTGTAACTATACCGGCTCTGCTTTGCCATCTGGTTGGACCGGCTCATCATTCACCAGCACGTCTCGACCAATTTTCACCTTGGGTGGCAGTAAAGCGCCGGCGATTACAGGTATTGACTGGAGTGACGGCACTAGTTCTGTAGGCACATCCAACGACTTGTCCGTATCGCCGATTGCTACGACTACCTATACGGTAACGGCAACGATCAGTGGAGGATGTACGGCAACTGCATCAGCAGCAGTTACCGCACTCACGCTGCCAACAGCACCAACGGCTACCAACTCCAGTCAGTGTGGACTTGGTGTTCCAACAGCCTCTGTGGCTTCTACCACAGGTGCTACTACGCCGGTCTTCCGCTGGTACAGCGCAGCGACCGGAGGCACCTTGTTGCAGAACAGCACCTCTACTACTTACACTACGGCAATCAATACTTCCACCGATTTTTATGTGTGTGAGTATGATGGCGCATGCGAAAGCGCACGCACAGCAGTGTCGGTATCGGTAGCTACGCCACCGGCGATTACTATTTCCGGTGATGTAACCATCTGCGCCGGACAATCGACAACACTGACGGTAAGCAGTACGGGTAATGATCCGAACTATAGCTATGTATGGAATACCGGATTCAACGGTGCATCCTACACAGTGACGCCGTCTGCGACTACCACATACAGTGTGGTGGCAACAGATTCCACCGCCGGAGCCAACGCAGGTTGTGTTATCGCATCTGCTCCAATGACTGTAACGGTGAAGCCTTTACCTGGCGCAGTTACGGTTGCTCCATCAGCTGTTACTTCCTGTTACGGCGCAGCTCAAACATTAACGGCATCCGGAGGTTCGATTGCTCAATCAGCAACGTTCGGTACGGGCACCTTGGTTAACGTAGCGTCTAGTACTACTTCTACTGCTTATCCTGCGCCATTTGGTAACTATTACCAGGGAGCACGTCATCAGTTCTTGTTTACGGCAGCTGAGCTTGCTGCTGCAGGACTTTCGGCAGGTAATCTTACTTCACTTGCTTTTGATGTTCTAACTCCGAATACTACAGCCCTTTCTAATTTTACGGTAAGTGTTGGAACAACAAGCCTTACGGCCTTGACTTCTACTTTGTCGGGTGGCTTGACAACAGTTTATTCTGCCGCTTCGTATACGCCATCTGCTACTGGCGGCTATGCGAACAATACGATTACCTTCGCCACGCCATTTGCATGGAACGGTACATCGAACATTATTGTTGAAACTTGTTTTAACAATAGTTCTTACGCTACCAATGCGGTGTTCAATCAAACAGCTACCGCGTTCGTATCTTCCGCCGTTTATCGTGCGGATGTTTCTACGGTTTGCTCCGGAACCACAGCCACATATACTTATAGTCAGCGTCCAAACATGCGCTTCACTTCCAATGTGACGAATGTATGGAGCTGGTCTCCAAATACAGCATCAACCGCTGCTGTTTCGGTCAGTCCTGTTGCAACAACAACATACACGGCAACCTCTACGATCAACGGTTGTTCGGCCAGTGGAACCGCTACCATTACAGTAAACCCAGAATTAACGCTTACTAATTCTAGTACCAACGTTTCTTGTAATGCTGGCACGAATGGAACCGCGGATGTGGTTGCTGCCGGTGGAAACGGAACGTATTCCTATAACTGGTCAAATGGTGGTACAACGGCATCCCTTACCGGTTTGTC
>CAINVI010000161.1 GCA_903854075.1 Candidatus Pollutiaquabacter sp.
TCGCAAATCTACGCAAATTAGAACGGCTTAATTTGCGTAGATTTGCGAAATTTGCGTTCTAAAAAATGTCGATTTTTTGTGGTCTACTACTTAAGATGATGCATAAGAACTGAAATTGGTCGCAATGAAGCAAAAGATTCGGCAGGAAACAAATTCAATGCAACAAAGATATAGAATGAATTACTAAAACAGGTACACAAAAGAAACAAATGGGTAGTAGAAAAACAACATTTGCACGATGAATGGGGACTATTCCGGTGTTCTGTCTTATTTAAAACGATGGTTCATTTGACTTCTTGCGAAAATCTCAGCGAACGATGACTATCGTAAACGATTCTGCAACATTTTTTGAACGTAAATACGTATCCCCTCAGAAATTAGGGGTAGTTTGACAACGGTCAGCGGTCTACGGTCAGCGGAGACCAATTATTGAACTGTTTTTTCAGAAAAGCAGTTGTCCGATTTGGTATTTAAAAAGGCTGTATGTGCAATTTATCGGCACTAATGAATTTGAACAGACCTTAAACAGCTCGTTACTTTAGTCCGCCGACCGATGACCGTCGACATACCACCCCACCTTTCTGAGCGGATACCGTAAAAAATAAAAAAACCACGAAGATCACATTCTCTTCGTGGTTTTTTTTTTGTAAATTGACTATTTACGGTATCCCCTCAGCAAGGGATACTGTTCGGAACCTTAACTATTTTGATTGCGGGGCAATGCCCGGGTCATACACCTTGCGTCCGTTGGCCAGTGCCTCGCGCCGGAAACGTTCCCGTTCTTTTAACCGCTGGTATTTTTTCTCATGTTCCTGATCTACCGCACAGGCAATGAAGCCCTGCAAATCTGGAGTTGGATTTTTATTCAGCTCCCCTTTTCCGGCCTGGATAATGGCCATGGCCTCTTTATAGGCAGCACTGTTTTTGTCCAGTTTTTGCAAACAGGGACTCAGTTCGGGGCGATCGAAGGATATATCGAGTTTATAGCGTTTATATTCCGCTTGATTACTAGTCGAATTTATCACTTGCATCCCCGTGAGTTCCTCAAGACGTTTGGTCTGCTCGGTTGAGATGGGTGCACGACCCGCTAAACCCGTGGGATTCGCAGTGGCATAATCAGCATAATACGGTCCACCGATATCAATCCATGTGACGATGCGATCCATCTCCTCCTGGCTGAGCTGCACATTCTCGTGCCCATCTTTCAGCATGTTGACCAATCGGCTCTTATGCGAACCGATGCTATAGGCGGGGTTGATTGTAGGTAAGCCCAGTCCGACGGTGTTCAGCAGCTGATTCGGCTTTCCATTGTTTTTAAACAACTCCATATAGGAAGCATTGAAAATCAAATCCTTATCACGGGCCAGCACCAGTTTTTCACCGGCCGGCTTGCCAAAGTCGTGGCAACTCACGCAGTGTTTGTCCCAGACCGGCTGCACTTCATTCATGTAGCTGAACGTCCGCGCCGGACCGTACCATTCAGCCAGCGTGCTAGGGGCGCGTTTCAAGGCCATTAATTTGGCTTGGGGCGGAGGTGCGGCAAGACGATTGTCGTGGCATCCGACGCACCCCAGCACTTCTCGGGGTTGGACCATGGTGCCGGAACGCATGGTGGCGACCAACATCTTGTTGGCATCCAGCAATTGAAAATAGACGAACTTTTCCGCAGGCACCTTGAAATTTGCCGAACCGTCAGCCTCCACCGGTACGGTTCCTAGAATACGTTTGACTTCATAACCAGTCCAGGAAATAGCGGGACGAGAAATGGTTCCTCCTTTATTCGAGAATTGCGGAAAACCCCAATACGGAGTGGTCCAGAATCGTTTTTCCACCGACTCAACCACCCGTAGCCATTTGACCTCCCCGCGCTTTACATTTTGCATCGGAGTACCATTGTATACATCTGATACATACATGGTTCCTGTCGCACTGGCATAATCGCGCCGATCGGGAATGATTTGGGGTCGGGGATGTGCCGCCAGTGGCATCGGGTCGAAGCAACCGGGATCCTCCTCATGCAATAGGATCTCGTTGCCGAAGGTATCCACCAGGTAAATACCCATCCGAAGCGTATTCGGACTTTTATTTTTTTGTGTTGGAAATATATCATAAGGGCGAAGACAGCGCGCCACCAGAAAATAGCTACCCCCCTTTCCGCTGGAAGGATTCACCAGCGGGAAAGGATCTTCGTATCGCTCCTTCAAATTATTGCGGAAATAATCTACATCCCACTTGACTCCAATCTCGCTACCGTCTTCCGAGACCAATTTCAGTGCCTTTTCTGGCCAGATACGTTCCACTGACTCTTTGCGGTCGATCCCTTTGCTGCGGTCGATGATGGCCAGCGCTCCCCAGGGGCGATCGTGACAGGAGCCGAAGATGCAAACCGCGCGGTCCGTTCCGGGAATGATTCGCCCGTCGAACGCCGCAGCCGGGCTAACCATGTTGTTTTTCCAGTAGATGGCATGGTTCGTGCCGTCGGGATTTACCGTCCAGAGCCCCTGTGCATCACCGAAATTACGATCTACGTATTCCCAGCGGTAATAGAGGACGCGCCCATCGGGCAGCAGCGTGGGGTGACCGTCGAAGAGCGTATTCTTACTGATCTGATGAATATTGGCACCATCGCCATCCATGCGGTTGAGATTGGCCATGATGTGCATGTTGCATTGGCAATATTTTGGTTCACGGGTGCTGGTGAAAACGATTTTTCCATCCGGCAGGTAGAGCGGGTCTATATCGGTTGCCTCCGGCTCGTTCGTCAAGCGCCGCAGACTACCGGGAACCACGGCGTACTCCTTCGCCGGGTCCAGTTCCAATTCGTAGATCGAATAGTTTTCTTCCTTCGATTTGCGCCAGGAAAAGATGATTTTTCGCCCGTCGAAATGCACTTCCGGGTCGCGTACCAGACCGGTTGGCCCGGGGTCGAGCACCACTGAGGTTTTTCCGGTTTTCGGGTTAAAAAGTTTGAGCGGACCTCCCGGGCGGTACGATTCGTTATTCGGCTCCCCGGTATGGAAAATCGTCTCGGTGTTATGGTGGTCAGATGCATATTGTTCGCGCACCACGAAAAGGATGGGCTGTGCTTTAACCAGCGGATTGGCCAAGGCAACCTCGCGTTGAAGCGCCTCTAGTTCCACTGTATTTGCGGTCGGGTCCTTCTCCAGTTTTGCCAACCGGGCAAGAAACTCGTGGGAACGCGTAAACTCTTTGGGATACGAGACGCGCAAGTGCTCAATCATTGCCCTGAGTGTCGCCGGATTACCCGTATTCACCCCTTCCGATCCCTTGGGTGTGGCCGGACTTCCCGCATTCGTGGCCTCCGAATCCTTCGGTTTTGCCGAATTTCCCACTTTCAGCGCTTCCGAGGCCCAAGACGAGATAATCAGCCCGACCGTAAGCAAAAGTGCGTAAATGACTTTTAGCCTTCTCTTTTGTCTCTTGTTTTTCTTTTGTGTCATGATTTTCTACGGTTTATGTTATCAATTATTAATTATGAAGTATGAATTATGAAGTAACTACTCAGCACCTTTCTGTCTGGAGCAGAATTCACAGGATTTAAGAATTCACA
>CAINVI010000162.1 GCA_903854075.1 Candidatus Pollutiaquabacter sp.
AATTGCCATTGGTGCCGCCACCGATATAACCTCGACCATACAGTGAAAATGAAAAAGCATTACTTCGAATGTTGCCGCCGAAATCGGCTACTTGTGTCCAAGTAGCTATTACGGGATCATACCGCCATACGTCTTTCTTAATATCCTGTGAGAAGGTAAAACCGGTGCCATAGTACAATGAACTGCCGATAGTAAAAGCGCTGCCCCAGCGGCGGCCGTATAAAGTCAGATCAGAGACGTTGCCCAGGTTTCTGCCAATAGCCCAACTGGTGTCGTTCGAAGGATCAAAACGAAGGGTCTGCTTTAGGTAACCCGGTGATCCATCATAGCCGCAAAATAAATAGGCGAAGTTTCCTGCAGTGGCTGCAGTAGCATGACTTCGTCCAGGACAATTGACTGGCACATTGGTGCCAATGTCCTGCACTTGATTCCAGCTGTTGGTGGTAGGAATATATTGCCAGCAATCTTTCAATTCATCCACGCCGTCCGTTCCGGTGGCAACATATCCGGTATCATTAATTGAATATCCAACAGCACCACGGCGCGCAGCGCCTGGGAAGGGTGCGCATGCCGACCAGCTGTCCGAAATGGGATCGTACTTCCAGAAATCACTCAGTAAATTGCCGGACGAATCAGCTCCTAAACCAAGGAAACCCAAACCACCCGCTGTGAATGCTACTGCATCCTGTCGAGAAACACCGGGAAGCGAAGAAACTTGTCGCCACGAATCGGGAGTTTGTCCGTCAGAAACGGAAACAAACCAGCTCAGCAGTATCGTCAGCAGGGATGAAAGGGAAGTTGATTTCATAGTAAGGCCGGATAGTTTCCGGTAGAGCGTAGATCAGCTAATAATACAGCCGTCTTTCATTGTCAGTTTACGGTCGGCCATTCCCGCTAACTCTTCATTATGTGTTACAATGACAAAAGTGATTCCCTTTTGTTTTCGGATGGTAAAGAATAATTCGTGCAACGACCGCGCCGAAGCGGAGTCGAGGTTGCCGGATGGCTCATCGGCAAAAATAATCACCGGATCATTGACTAGTGCCCGAGCAATGGCGATCCGTTGTTGCTCTCCGCCGCTCATTTCTGACGGACGATGTGACTTCCTGTCACCCAGTCCGAGCTGCTCGAGCAATTCGTCGGCTTTACGTCCGGCTTCAACAGGTGATTTTCCTCCAATGAGTGCGGGCATCATGACATTCTCGCGCGCCGTAAACTCCGGCAACAAGTGATGAGATTGGAATACGAATCCAATACGTTCATTCCGGAAGTGTGCTAGTTTATTGCCGCGGAGTGTGTTGATAGCAGTTCCGTCCAGCAACACTTCACCACTATCGGCTGCATCCAGCGTTCCCAAAATGTGCAGCAAGGTGCTTTTGCCCGCTCCTGAGGCGCCTACAATGGATACGAATTCACCGCGCTGAATGTGAAGATCGACATGCTGTAAAACCTGCAGATGGTCGTAAGATTTGCTGACGCCTTTGGCAACGATCATAGTAACCGCCAAATTACGAATTTAATTCGCTTCATTTCTTAGTTTTTAGTAAAAGGATTAATTTGCTTTACTCGTATTCCCCGCTAGCGCAACAGTTATCTTTACACCATGAAACCTCCATTAAAAGAGACTCTTCCTTCGTATTATCAAACGTACTACGATAATAATCCCACTGCTGATATTTATGCGGCGCTCGTCAGTCAGTGCGAGGTAATAGCCGGCTTGGCTGCGTTGGTATCCGCCGAAAAAGAATTGTTCGCTTATGCTCCCGGTAAATGGTCGATTCGGGAAGTCATTGGGCATATCATCGATACGGAGCGGATTTTTTCCTATCGGATTTTACGATTGTCCCGAAAAGATGCCACAGAACTTCCGGGTTTTGATGAAAACGATTATGTAAGAAACTTCGCGGTTAACCGTTTTACGCTCGAAAGTCTGCTACAAGAATGGTTGACGGTGCGTAGTGCTACGCTTTGCTTACTGGAACGTTTGGAGGATGAGGACTTGGATTTTACCGGTACAGCAAATGGTATTAAAGTTTCATCCCGAATGATCGCTTATTTCTGTTATGCGCACGCTTCGCACCACCTGCGGATACTTAACGAGCGATACTTGTAAACGATAACGACTATTACCGGGTTCTTCGTGTAGTCAACCTTTCGTAATCCAGGAAATACAGTATTTTGATGGCAATGGAATTGGTTTGAGGATCCTGTAAAACGTTTTCAAGATTTCTAAAATAAGGTATGGAAACATCGTCGTCTTCGCTACTGATGCTGTTTTTGTAGGTCACCAGGAATGAACTTCCCGGGGCAAAGACCCAGTTGTAGACCAAGTCAACGTTGAAAAAATTAGAATTGAAATCGCCATTGAAAGGATCTGTGTTCGGATCCGCCAATTGATAGTCGGTAACGGTGCCGTCGTCTTCCAGGTTGTAATATTGGTCATAATCGCCTTGCGACCAGTAATGACGAACATTCAGCGATAGCGACATGTTGGGGTTGAATTGATACCGCGCTATCAGCATGTTGGTCAGTGTCTTTACATCCCGCCGACCAAATACCGGTGCGCCGGTGGTGTCAAAAGTGCAGAATCCTCTGGCGTTGGTGTTTAATTCATATTCATTATTGAATTTCAACGAAAAGTGATCGTTAAAGCGAATCATCGGATTGATAAAATACCCGAAACTGCGTTGGCCAATTTCATGCGACCAATTGTGGTTAAAGCCCCAATCGAAGGCTAGCGGTTTGTTGTAATTGCTGGAGAAACTGAAAAGCATCCAAGTGTTTTTAGGGACCTCATAGTATCTGCCATTCACTCGTGGTTCAAACCAATCACGACCGGTTTTAAGATTCGTTCCAACACTGTGAAAATAGGACCACATGTTGTTGAATAACAAGAAAACATTATTTCCGGCAGCGAGCGACGTCAGTTCATTGTCTCGACTCCAACGACCGTCTCGATTGATCCAAGCATCTATTGATCCCTGACGGAAAATTTTCCAAAAAGGATTGAAGAGATTGTAACTGCCGAAAATATTCGCAGTGGAGTAGTCGTTGATAAAAATGAAGCCCAAATCGTTTTTATCGAAATTGCGATCCCCGAATTCTGCTACGCCGCCATATTGCCATTTTCCGGAAATTTTTTCCAGCACGGTGCTAAATTGATGCCCGTTTTTCAGCGTCTTTTGATACTCGTTATTTTCATCCTGCCATTCCCAGACCCGGCTGTTGGCATAGCGCGTTGTCAGTCGAATGGAATGTTTCTTATTTTCCAAAAGCGTTCCTGTGGAGAAAACATTAGCATCCCGGTTTTGACCATCTCGGATTGTTCCGGTATTCGCCATCCAGACGTTAGAATTGTTTTTAAGTTGCTGGTCGAGCACAAGAACCGTGTAGTTGGTAAGTGGCTCCGTCAATACTGATCGAGTATTTCCATCAGCTTTTCGGATCTCTGCATAGGTGTTTCCGGTAACGGCATTCATTAACCCGATGCCAAGTCCGTCGTTGGTTCTTCCGCTCAATTTTGTGGCATTGACCAACCGTGCGGCGGTAGGGTTTCTTATTAGCTCTTCTCCGGATTCGAGAGAGTCCAGTACGTCATAGAATAACGTGGGTGTTCGACCGATTCGTCGGGAGTAAAATAATTTACCGGTATTGAAAAGTGAAGTTCCTTCTTTAAAAAATGGTCGACGTTCTTCAAAAATCTGCTCGAATGCAGTGAGGTTTTTGATCTTGTTATCACTTTGTACTTGACTGAAATCGGGCAACAACGTCATGTCGAGTGTAAAACTTTCGTTGATACCGAGCTTGATGTCGGCGCCACCCGAATAGGAATAAGATGTTTCGTAGCCGTCCACATAACCGTTGGCGTATGTTGGCGTATTTTCGAGGTAAAAGGACACGTAAGGTGTAAGCGAAAGTCGTAGTGGTGGATTGACGTTGGATATTCCGGTCATCGTTCCCCAGTCTACCAACGGATTTCGCAGGTCACGTCGAACCGGACTCCATTGATCATATTCACGATTTCTTCTAATCAATCGTGCGAACTGAACGGCCCACACTTGCTCGGTCGCATCCGGAAATCGAATCGCTGAATAAGGTATTCGCAGTTCGGCTATCCATCCGGAATCAGTGATAGACGTCACGCTTTCCCAAACGGCATCGAACGATTGATCTTCCTTATAAGATTCTGCCTGAACGCCGGATGCAGAAATGTCGAATACATAGCCATCGATACGTTTATTATAGGGATCAAGTCCGATCCGAAATCCATCGGCATTAATATCCATCACTTCATCACGGTTGCCCAGCTGATGCAGGATGCTGTCGGGAGAGGAATCGTAAAGCATTGCTCCGATGTAAATCGAAGCGTTGTCATACACGATGCGAACTTCGGTCCGTTGGGAAACAGGCGCCCCAAAATTAGGCTCGTTTTGAACAAAGTTGCCGGCAACCTCGGCGGTAGCCCAAGCAGCTTCGTTCAACTTACCATCAATTTTAATAAAATTGGAAGTGCGCGTTGCCTGGTAATTGCGTTCAGAAGCGCTGACCCGATTAAAAAAAAGTGCGGGTAACAGAAAAAACAGAAAGAGTACGCGCTGTAACATATCGCCTCGGTGAAAATAGTCAATACTCTTTATACGCCTAATGACTTGAGGTGAAAGTAATTCACAAGTAAAGGTTAGTCCATCTCAACCACCTTCCCGACTAATAGGTGACCTCCATAATATTGAACAGATTGAATTATAGATAAACGTATTATCGATTTAGGATATTATTTTTGGATTCCAATTAGACCACTATGAAGCTTCATCGGCTCTTGTTAGTACTCTTCGCGCTCATTTATACGGAGGCCTCGGCAGAACCCACGGGTAAGGTTTATTTTCAGTGGGGTTGGAATCGTGAAGTTTTTTCACGAAGTACTATTCATTTTAGCAATGGTGATTTGTATGATTTCTATTGGGATAAGGTAAAGGCCCATGACAAACCGGATTTTCAAGCGATTCCGACACTGGAGGTGACAATACCGCAGTTTAGTTTTCGGCTGGGCTTTCGGATGGCACCGAACTGGTACCTGGAACTGAATCACGATCATACCAAGTATGTGGTATCAACAGGACAGTCCATTCGCATGCACGGTACTATCAATGGAGTTGCAATCGATACAACCGGCGTGCTGGACAATTCCCAGTTTCATTTCGAACATACCAATGGTGCCAATTTTTGGATGTTCATGGCTGCCCATAAATTGGATTCTGTTTTTAATTCAAAAAAGTTCGATGTATTCCTAAAAGCAGGAGGCGGATTGTTGTATCCTAAAACGGATGTTACACTATTCGGTAACCGCTTAAACAATAAGTTTCATGTAGCGGGCTACATCGCCGGATTGGAGGGTAGTTTACGCTATTCGGTTTACCGCGGCGCCTACCTCGATCTGGCCGGAAAAGTGGGCTTCGCCAACTATGTCAATGCATTGACCGTAGACGGTGGCAAAGCCAGCCATTCGTTCTTTTTTGCAGAGGGAATATTTAGCCTGGGATTTCAATTCTGATCAACACTCAATATGTGCTTGCCGTGACGTAACAACACAGTGAATTCGGTCACTTAGTGTTTAAGTTTATCCTTGAACACTTTTTTGAATTTATCCACTTTCGGAGCTACTACATACTGACAATACGGTTCGTCGCCGTTCTGATTGAAATAATTTTGGTGGTAATCTTCAGCCGGATAAAAAACAGTAAAGGCAGTTATTTCAGTGACGATTGGCTGGCTGTAAGCGCCGGAAGCATCTAATCGATTTTTTATATCCGTGGCAATTCGTTGCTGTTCGTCCGAATGGTAAAAAATCACAGAACGGTATTGCGTTCCCACATCATTACCTTGACGGTTCAGTTGTGCTGGGTCGTGTGAAATGAAAAATGCCTCCAGTACGTCTTGATAGTCCAATTTTCTATTATCATAAACGACTTGAATCACTTCGGCATGGCCGGTTGTTCCGTTGCAAACTTCGCGGTAGGCAGGGTTTTTGATATGTCCGCCGCTGTAACCTGATTTTACCTTCAGCACACCGTCAAGTAATTGGTATTGTGCTTCAGTACACCAAAAGCAGCCACCGCCAACTGTTGCTGTATCCTGAAATTCGACAGGTACTGATTGCAAAAGGGAATCGTTTGAAGTAATTGAATTCATTTCGTTAGTCGAGGGTTGAGCACAGCCCAGCACTGCCAAAAGTAATAAGCATAGCGAGAGTGGAGTGGCAAGTTTTTTGTTCATAGCACATATACGTAGTCAAGCGCCGTTTTAGTATTCCTTTAACAAACTTTAAGATAAAATAGTTCAAACCATGATTTTGAATTACGGATTTAGCTAGAAAATAATCGGAGGTATGTCCGTCAAATTAGCAATGAGCTTATTTCAGGCGGATCTGAACAATCGATTTAGGTAAATGAACCCTATAATGCCTGACAGCGTTGATGCCGTTAAAATCGCAAGCTTGGACGGATCGGTTAATCCGGGATCTGCGAACGCCAATAATGAAACAAATATTGACATGGTAAATCCGATGCCGCCCAGTAATCCCATGCCGATAATATGCCGAATGTCAATACCGGATGGTAATTTACTCAGCTTGGTTTTCACAGATAGCCAAACGAATGCCATTATTCCGAGTGGCTTTCCAATCAATAAACCGGCCATTATACCCAAGCTGCTGGTTAACAGGATCGCGTCCAATATATTACCTTCTAAAACAATAGCCGTGTTCGCTAATGCGAAAAGTGGCATAATGATATGACTGACCGGAATATGCAACGCGTGTTCCAACCGTTGCAACGGATCGTTGACGGTTTTATCATCATAAGGAATCATCATTGCCAAGAGTACCCCGGAAATGGTGGCATGAATTCCACTGAGGTGAATGCAATACCATAGAAGAAGACCCAGCGATAAATAGGGCCAGAGCTGTTGAACCTTAAAACGGTTCAACAAGTATAGGGCAACTACGATAACTCCGGCAACTAGTAGATAATTCAGCTGCAATCCGCCGGAATAAAACAGCGCAATGACAAGTACGGCTCCTAAGTCATCGGCTACCGCTAATGCCGTCAATAATACCTTCAAGGAATCGGGAACGCGGTTGCCAAGCAACGAGAGCACGCCCAGCGCGAAGGCGATGTCGGTAGCCATCGGGATTCCCCAGCCATGCGCCGTCGAGGTTCCCTGGTTGAATCCCCAATAAATCAGCGCTGGTGCTAACATTCCTCCAACAGCTGCAGCAACCGGCAAGGAAGCGCGCTGAAAGGAGGAAAGCTCGCCGGATTTTGCTTCTCGCTTGATTTCCATGCCGACGAGCAAGAAAAAAACAGCCATCAGCACATCGTTGATGAATGCTACTGGAGCTGTCGGTAGGTGCCATACTGCAGGCGTATTTATCCATGCATTGTGCCAGAAAGAAAGATAGTTTTCTGATAGGGCCGAGTTCGCCAGGTACAATGAAACGGCCGTACAAAAAATGAGCAATACGCCCGAGAATTTCTGACTGTTATAAAAGATACGGAATTCCCGAGTTACTCGCTGCAGCATCATTCTTCCGTAGATTTTTCCCGGGTGCGAGGGATGTACTTCCAGTCGGCGATAAACAAGTTAGTATCACGGGTTCCACTGTTGTTTCTGTTACTGGAGAATACCAGGTGCTTTCCATCACGGGAAAAAACAGGAAATGCATCAAAGACGTGATCAAATGAAACCTGTTCCAATCCAGTTCCGTCAATATTGATTATCCACAAATTGAACTTATAACCTTTGGTCTTATGATTGGAGGAAAAAATGATTTTTCCCTGATCCGGTGTAAAGTAGGGTGCCCAGTTTGCCCCACCTAAACGTGTGACTTGCTGCAAATCACTACCATCTACTTTGCACGTGTAGATTTCCATATTGGATGGGGTGACCAATCCTTCAGCCAATAAGTTTTTATAGTCGGTGATTTCTTCCGGCGTAGTAGGACGAGAAGCACGGAATACCAATCGTTTTCCATCCGGTGAAAAAAAAGCACCGCCATCATAGCCCAGTTCGTTTGTTACCTGCACAATACCAGTGCCATCCGTATTCATCACGTACAAATCGATATCTCCGTTACGTACCGACGTAAAAACAATCTTGTCACCGGCTGGACTGACTGTCGCTTCGGCATCATAACCCGGTGTATTGGTGAGCTTTTTACGGATGTTGCCGTTCAAATCAGCCACGTAAATATCAAAATCTTTATAAAGCGCCCATACGTACTTCCGGTCTGCGCGGGCAGCCGGTTTTGGCGGACAGGCCGTGTCTCCTTCATGCGTGGATGCGTAAAGTATCAGTGAATCTCCGGGTAGAAAATAAGCGCAGGTGGTACGTCCTTTGCCGGTGCTCACCATTTTAGGTTTGAAGTTATTAATGGAAGAGTAGAAGATCTGGTCACACGATACGTTCATGGCCGGATTAGTAATTTGACAGACGAGTTGTTTGTTATTGAAACTGAAATAGGCTTCAGCATTGTCACCGCCAAACGTCAATTGCCGGACTTTCGAAAAGTACTTTTCAGCAGGATAGTGAATGGTCGAGTCAACGGTCGCCGGACCGTGCTGGGCAAAACCAAATTCACTGCACAGAATGCAAACAATCAATACCAGAAAGTAGGAGTTTTGGGATTTTAAACGCATACGACAAAGTTAACCTAACGACGTTATACTGCAAGTTGATAGCGCGGGAATTTGCTTCATTTTATTAGCTTTACGGCGCAATAATAAACCCGTTATGAAAAAACTGTTTAGTCTGTTTGTCGCCCTGGCGGCCACTATTTTTCTGTTCAATGCCTGCGGAAAGCGTACGTCGGAAACCAATACGCAGGATGATTTTCTGGCGCAATGGATCGATACTTCGGTTAGTCCCGGCGATGATTTCTTCCGATACGCTACCGGCAACTGGATGAAGAATAATCCAATTCCCGACGCTGAACGTCGCTGGGGGGTCGCTAATCTGGTTCAGGATGAAATCTATGAAAAACTGCTAAATATCAATCGTGAAGCTGCGGCGGACGAAAAGGCGCCGGCCGGTTCCAACCGTGAGCGTATAGGCGCTTTCTGGACTTCCGGAATGGATTCTACCACCATTGATTCACTTGGCATAGCACCGCTGCAACCAGAGCTGGAGCGCATCGATGCAATCAAAACAACCAACGATTTACTGAAGGTCATCGCTCGTCATCAGGTCATTGGCGGTTCTCCGTTGTTCTCCATGGCTCCATATCAGGATGAGATGAACAGCGAAAAAGTAACATTACACCTTTATCAAGGCGGAATCGGTTTGCCTGACCGTGATTATTATTTCAATACGGACAGCCGTACTAAAACAATTCGCGGCGAATACCAGCAGCACTTATCTCGCATGTTTATGCTGATGGGCGATGATGGCATGAAGGCCAATATTAATGCGGCAGCTGTCATGAAGTTGGAAACATCACTGGCAAAAGTTTCACGGAAACTCGAAGATCTGCGCGATCCTTATGCCAATTACAACAAATCATCGGTCAGCGAGTTCACTTCCAAAGCGCCAGTGCTGAATTTTGGCGCTATCCTGGCAGAAATGGGACTGAGCAAGGTGGATACAGTGATTATTGGACAGCCGGAGTTTTTCGCTTTTGCAGATAAAAGTTTAAAATCGGTTTCCATGGATGACTGGAAGGCCTACTTGCGCTGGAATCTTGTATCCAGTTTCTCCGGTCAGCTGAGTAAGGCTATTGACGAAGAGAACTTCCGCTTTTATGGTACGGCTTTGACCGGCGTTAAAGTCCAGCGTCCGCGTTGGAAACGAATTCTCAATGAGGAGGAAGGTTTTATCGGAGATGCTTTGGGACAGCTGTACGTGGAAAAGTATGTCTCAAAAAACATGAAGAAACGCTATCAGGATTTGGTAACGGCGATGATGGAGACGTACAGTGAACATATTCATGATCTGGACTGGATGACTGCAGAAACAAAAGTCAAAGCTCAGGACAAGCTTAGTAAAGTGACCAGTAAGGTCTGTTACCCGGATAAATGGAAGGATTATTCTTCGTTGGAACTCAGCCGTACAGCCTATCTTGAGAATGTCATCAAGTGCCGCCAATGGCAATTTGATTATTATACCGCAAAATTATTCAAACCGGTCGATCGTACGGAGTGGGATATGACTCCGCAAACATACAATGCGTATTACAATCCATCGAACAATGAAATTGTATTGCCGGCCGCTATTTTCTTGATTCCTAACCTGCCGGATTCACTGGCCGATGATGCCATCATTTACGGATACGCTGCGGCGTCAACCATCGGTCATGAAATCACCCATGGATTCGATGATCAGGGCCGTCAGTTTGATCCTGCCGGAAACTTGTCCAACTGGTGGATGAACGAAGACTCCGCACGCTTTGCCGTTAAAGCGAATATGCTCATTGAGCAGTTTAATAATTATGTCGTACTAGATAGTATACACGTAAATGGCGAAGCCACTTTAGGGGAGAATATCGCCGACTTGGGAGGAATAGTAATTGGTTTGGATGCCTTTAAGAAAACAGCGCAATACATAAAAGGAGAGAAAATCGATGGCCTTACACCAGTTCAACGCTATTTTCTCGGCTATGCTATGGGCTGGCTCGGACATGCCCGCGACGCCTCGTTGGCCAATCAGATTATGACTGATGTTCACGCTCCGAACTTCTTACGTGTCAACGGACCATTCAGTAATATTCCGGAGTTCTATGAAGCGTTCGGAATCAAAGAAGGCGACAAGATGTGGCGCCCTGATTCTCTGCGCGTCGTTATTTGGTAATGAATTAATTATTTCCGAATTACTGAACAAAAACTTTCACATCAAACTCCGATCCGTCAGCGGTAAGTCGCGATGGATCGGAGCTTTTTATTTTCAGTGAAAACTCACCGCCCAATATGACGACAGAACTCCAGGAACGAACAGGCGTTAATGTCATCGGTCCAGACGGAGATAACAATTCAAAGGCCAGCGCGGGATCTTGGGA
>CAINVI010000163.1 GCA_903854075.1 Candidatus Pollutiaquabacter sp.
TTTAATCTGACCACCCGTGGAATTGTTCTCGGAAGTGTAAAGCTCCATGCGCTTGGCTTGGCGCGTGACGGCGTTGTACTGGTAGTCCGTCTCGGTGCCGTTGCCGTAGCGCAAGTACGATCGAGAACCATAGCCGTCGTAGCCAATTTTGGATACGTAGTCGGAGTTGGTGTGAGTGATAAAGTTTAGATTCGAAGAAACGGACTCAAGTTCACCCGCAGGCGCGTATCCGTAAGTGACAATTTCTCCATCGGGGTAGCGCATGTGCTTGACACGACCCCAGCTGTCGTACGTATAATCTGTTTTTAGGGTGTACTCACCAGCCAGGGGAACTGCTATGGTCTCCTGATCCCGAATGGTATTCCCAAGTGCATCATAGTAAAACTCCTGAGAATGTAGGTTGGCTCCTTGAATCGTAGATACAATGCGTCCCGCGCCGTTTCGGCCGTCGCCTGGTCGGCCATACTCAATGGCCAGGCCGTTTATGTCATTGTTAACTGGATAGGATTTTAATTTCAATCTATTATATTCATAGGCATAGCTGATCAGTTCCTGCGTTCCGTAATCAGTATCATAAGTGGTGGACAAGAGGTTGCCTGAATTACCATATTCGATATCCGTTGCACCTTTATCTGGGTGATTTTCCCTAACCACGCGCCCTAATCGGTCGTATATATAGCTCGATATTGCACCAGCAGGGTCCGTGACCTGTAGTTGTTGACCAATTTTGTCGTAAACAAATGAAGTAGTAGATAGGTCAATCGCGTTCATTCCCTCGACAACCGCCGCGATTTGCCCTCGGGTATCTAGGTAGGATACCGATTTTTGATTCGCAGAACTACCCAGATTCGCCGCTTGCGTGAGTTGCTCGATGGACACGTGAGCATTGTATGTGCCCGCGGTGGACCATGAGTAGTTTGTGAACATCGGAGTATAAGTCACTCCGTTGTTTGTCGCGTTGGCAGTTACTGCCTCCGCCGCAAATTGTGCGCCGTAACGATCAAAAAATGCGAGTTGAGCAATTTCCCCAATAGATGAAGTGGATAGCTGATGCAGATTTAAGGCGCTCGACTGAGCTTGACTTATCGGCAGGGTGCCGGCGAATACACGGCCCAAGTTATCGGTCGCACTAAAGCCGCTTACAAGAAGATGCTTTTCGTTCGCGGTGCCATTGTAGAAACTGACCTCCTTTTTACTCTGAATTGGTCTTGCTAGGCCATCCACAATTTCTGAGGAGCGCTGCACCAAGGGGCTATTCCACGCCGGGTCTGGTAAATTTCTTCCTTGGGTAATTAGATTTTGGCCATTATCAGCCCCTGCAGAAAACGCACCGAGATGGTTTTGCGACGGAACAGTTCCTGTATACCTCCAAGTTTCAGCCCATGCCGGGCTAACCGAGCTTATTCCATCAAAATCTGCGTACTTGATTTTTAGAGTAAACGGCGCTGCGGGGTCGGCGATTTCCTTCGGACCGAATATCCGCTCGATACGCCGGAATGTGTCGTAGTGAAATTCGGTGGGTTGACCATTGATATCCACACGCTTGAGCAGATTTCCCGTGGCGTTATCCATCAAGTAGCGTTCTACCTCATTCCATGTGTCCCCTGAAGCCAATGAATAGGTATTGACTACTTCGATCGGCGACCGATGCTGTTGGGCGTCGTAAGTGATGGTCGTTGTAAGGGCGTCCCCAATGTCTGAGTTGGGGTGATTGATCGTGGATAAGTTGCCAAAGATGTCGTACTGAATAAGGTAACTGGCAAATCGTTGATCGCGATCATTCTTCATGATTTTACTCGCGGCCTTACCATTGAACAGCGAAGGAATGCTGTCTTTGCGTAGCAAATTGGCCGCCATAATGGTGTCGTTTTGCCAGAGCCTAAAACGTTTAAGCTGGCCGGTACGCTGATTCGCACTTTGAGGAGTATGATAATCCATCAAGGCAATCAGGTCGACAGAATAATTGGCGCTAACGGTCGCTTCCTTAATCGGCCCTACATCGTTTTGCCCCGTAGTAACCCAAGAACGAACGGGGACCGAGGTAGTACCGTTGTCAATTACGCGACGAATGTTTCCGTATTTATCGTAGTGGAATTCCGTTTTCTTGGCCAAATGGCGATCGTCGTTATTGATGAAGTTCTGGCGCACCGTGGATTTCAGCAGCGGAAACAAACATGCAACTTCACTTGCATTTTGCCCAATTTGATTCGAAAAGTCGATTTTGCCGAATTCCGCGGAGGTGGGATCCAATACCCATCCATACGTTTCGTAGCTGTTGTGGCTTGCCTGAAGTAGGGTAAAGTGATGCTCTAAGATTGGATCTTCACCGTTGATACCGACCACTTCGGCAAAATGAACTATAGAATACAAATGAACGGGAAGAGCGCTCAAATATTCGTGTTTTTTGCGAAGTGCTGGATCTAAGCCACTTATTTCAGGATAGCACGTTATTTCCAAGGAGTAGAATTCATTTACATCTTGGACTTGAGGGGTTATGGATGAAGGGTGATGAGTGAGGCCGTATGCCGATTGAGAATTATCTAGAAAATTCGCTGTCCGCACCTGCGTCCGGACAAAACCGTTAAAGACTCGCTCACGGCGCGAGTAAACACCCCCATCGTACGAATAATAAGAGATGTATTCATCTGCACCGTCGAAATCCTGCCCAGAGGATACCACATCAATATTGTCATTTAAGGTGACTTGGGAAAGTACCCACTTGCTCTGAGGCATATCCCAGAAAACCTTTTCTTCTTCGGTATATGGGCTTGTCTGGTAATCGTAAATAGTACGATCAAAGTAGCCGTATTTATTGCCGATACGCTGGTAATCTAATTCGGTGGTTCCACCAAGGGGATTGGATATCTTTTTAAGGAGATTTGCCTTTGACGGCAGCGCGTAACGCACTAAAATTTGATCGTAGGCATCATTATTCAGCGAAAGCTGATCCGGCAAACCATCGCCGTTGACGTCCAACATCATCACTTTTTGATGAGACTTACCTCCCCCAACAGTAAACGATGGACTGATAACAGTTTTTACGCCCAAAATAACCGCGCCAAAGGTCGCCGCAACATTTGCGGAATTATCAACTCCTGCAAACTCGCCTTTTTGCACTCCGGTCAGTGTATTTGAGAGGATGAAATCAGAACCAGAATTGATCTGAACTCGCAGTTGACCATTAGCGTTTTCAAATACCTGGTCTACCAATCCATCCGCATTGACATCAACCATGTTAATGTTCTCGGTTTGGGTGTATTTGGTATGTGCTACGCCACCACTAAAGCTCCTTAAGCCGGTCGTGAAATCTGTGGGGTCTTGAGAGACATCAAATAGATTAACCCCTACTCCACCAGAATAGGGAACCGCGTGTCCTTTGATCTCATTGAGATGCGCGAGACTGCTCTTATAGGTAGGTAAAGTTGTGTAGTCGCTTTTACCGTTGCCCAATTGAATGGTTGACCCGGCCAAATTTGATTTATCCGCTGAACGTGTGAAACGATCAGGGATACCATCTCCATTGATGTCTATAAGTACTTCTTTAATGAATGAGTCCGAATTTTGTTCGGCAATGGATCCACTGAGCTTTCCGCTTTGTTCACCTGAGCTAACAAAAACGTCCGCGCCGACAGACAAGGCCGACGATTGGTAGTTATTCCTGTTGACAAACACCTCGTATCCCATTGATTGGCTGTTGGCACGGTATCCCCCCAATGGGTTCGTACCTCGAACCATCAAATTTTTAGACACCATCTGTATGTCATCAGGATAGCCATCGCCATTCAAGTCTATTGAAGTTCTTTTAATTCGGTTGCCATTTAGTAATGTAGATGGGGTGAACGGTGCGTTATTCGTGCCGCTTCCCGAGGCGCTTAAACCTAAAACTGGCAAAACGGAGGCTCCTCCGCTGGCAGACCATGAAGTATTGAACGACCTTGTTTGAGTCATCGGGACCGCTTTATCAAAAAGGGAGGCCACACTGGTAATTAAGTCATCATTAAATTGCCCCGGGACATACCCGCCGATGGATGGGGTTATTGAGTTTTGCAAAACCCCGCTGTACTCATTAAATGGATTCACCCAACCATCTGACGCCCCGAAGTAGGCAATCTGAGCCTCTTTTCGCCGCGGATATAGAGGAGTAAAATGAGAATTGGACGGTGAAAGTGAGTGTTGGTCAATGTAATCCTCAATCTGCTGGGCGGACATGGTAGATAAGTCAGGATATTGTGAAGCAATGAGCGCAGGTACTACCATCTGGGAGGGCGAAATGCCCCCGGGCGTGCCATCCCAGCCGAACTGTCCCCATCCCAAAAACTCACTTCCAATGTGTCGATCTGAATGTACTGTAAAGACAGAAGGCTCATCGAATTCAAATTGTTCGGCGCAGTTTCCGCCGTCGACGCGAGTGATCAATACCTTGCCGTTTTGGCCCAATATCTGCGCAAGTTGCACGTCTTCCGTGTAGTAGCTTAGGTAGAAGTTGTCGTTAACTAATTGGGATACAGAGATTACTTCATCCTGCCTGCAGTAGCTGGCTACTTGGCTGGCGGCAATGGTGCTCGTCGGAACGGAGTTGGTTGAAACATTTATTGCGCTGGGGGTGAAGTCAATATGATACGATTTCAATAGCACCCCATCAGATTTGCAGGTCAGCACGGCATGCTTAGTAGGTCCGCTACCTGTGGGATACAACTGCTGCAAAATGCTGTTAGAAAATAAGGGCATGGCCATAAACTCTTGACCCCCATTGATCAAATTCGCGACGACATTAATTGCGGGGCGGCCTTTAACCATTTCGAAAAACCCACGAAGATTAATGGCAGGATAGCTAGTGGACCAAGAAGCCTGTCCTTTTTTTGATTGGACGGAGGGACTCCAATTAATGGTGTTCCAATCCACGTTGGAAGCCGCGCCCACGTAAAACCTTACCGATAGTTCAGCTCCAGACGGCAATGAAAATCCGTTTGAAGCACTCCCAAGCAAATCGTTCCAAGCAGTGGGTATAGTGAAGTTGTTAATTGTTATCTGACTTAGAGAGGTATTTGCTGGATGGGTATACGTTGAGTAATCCGTTGATGACGAGTTCCCGTTGGTGTAGGTGATTTCAATTCCTAGGGTTACTTCATCAGTAAGTGTCGGAAGGCTGGCATTGCCAATGTCAACACGAACTTTTTCTTGATTTGAAAACCTCGCCTCAGCCTTTGAACTGAGCAAGAAACCATTGGAAGAGCTACTGTTGAGCCAATCGTACGAGTTTCCTTCACTGACTTCCGGGCCCGAAACGTAGGTTACCGATGGGTTCCATGTCGATTTATCACCCGAAGGATCTGATTTTGCGTTCAACCTAAAGAAGAGTATGTCTCCTTTATTGACGTTGAGGTTGTTGGAGGCATTTAGGCTGACGTTTTGACCACCCGAATAGGATTGTGAAGGCTTGAGTATGGTAGTCGTGTTTTTCGAAAAAAGTTCAATCGACGCATTGACCCCATCCGTTGACGAAGTAGGTACAACGAGGGTGGAACTGTAGGTAATGGTACCACTAACCGGGGCTGTCCAACTGCGAACGATATCTAAAGGAAAACTTTCATCGGGCTCAACCTCGTCTGCATCAATAGGATTAAAATTGATGACCGAATTAGAAGTTAACTCGCTTGTTTTCATATATTTTACGTCTCCACTTGCGTGATCAACAGAACCAAAAGCAACGTCGCCTTTGATAACAAGGTCCGCAATCCCATCTGCGTTCGCGTCGGTAAAGAAGTGCGTATTTTTCCCTTTGGACCAGTCCCAGCTGTGACCAACTGAAGCACCCAATGAATCTGTTCCGAGGTAGGCGTTGACGGTTGTCGAATTGCTCCACGATCGCATCCGGTTGAATTTATTCGGGATGATCCCCGTCTCAGCTTGTACGGTTTTCAGGGTTGAAAAACTCAACTTTCGCTCGGAGTCCAATTGGCCAGCCTGAAATTGAATGCCGCTTGAGGTGTTTGGAAGTTGCCAGATTAAATCGGGAATGCCATCACCATTGATATCTTGGAGCGATGAACGACCGTTGGAGAAATCCAATCCAAAATAGGTTCCGCCACCGAGGGTTAGTCCTTTGGAGTAAGGGATAATACTACCAGTTCCAGCGCCAAGGTAGGCCCCCACATTGTAATGTTCATTGAATGAGCCTCCAAGGGGCGAATATTTGGTCGATATTCCACTCGTTCCTTCGTCATCGCGATCGATTTCTTGATCGTCGTTGTTGGGCACATAAAGCCCTTGAACACTGATTGACTCGGTTGCTGAGGAGTACTGCACCTCGTCGTCGAAGTACTCAAATGTGTTGGAATAGAACTCACTACCGTTCACCGATTCGGTAAATCGACTCAAACGGTTGCGCAGATACGAACTTTGGTCGTAATTGAATTGGTATTCACGGATTGCCGTTACAGCATTTGCTGTGCTAACGTGCTCAATATGAATCTTCGACAGAAGTTTAAAGTCAGTGACCTTAAAGCCATAGCGAAGATTTGATCGCGAATCCGACCGTTTAGCGTTGGAATACTCAAATCGCACCTTGTTCTGACCGGGAATGTAGGTGCCCCCTTGGTTGTAGCCAGTGTACTCGATATACCCCGGATAAATCCACTGTCCCTGATCGAGCGTGTTGTCAACTTCTTGATAAATGCCCTTTTCGTAGTGATAGACAATGACATTACCCCATTGATCTTCGATCCGTGAAAGGTTCCATTGGGCGATGTCACCATTAGTTATACCTGCCCGCAGGGTAGAGTTGTTTGAGACGGCCACGCCATTGTCCGTGCCATAGTAGAACCGGGTGTTGTTTTCGTCCGTTACAACCCAAACATATTGAGAAGGACTATCTCCAATACGTTCGATTTTTTTCCACCCACCTCTTGTTCGTTCAAAAAATACGACCGTACCCTTTTTGCGCTGTTGGTCACCTGAGGAGCTGTAGCGATTGGGCTTATGACCCCCTTCCATAGTGAGGTCTTCTCCATCAAGCGCATATACTTCGGACTCAATTTCACCATCATACAAGGGCACGCCCCACTTGGTAGACACCGAAATGGTGCTAATGGGGATACACCAACCAACTCCCATGTATCCACCGGGATTACTGCTGTTGTATCCAATGCTAATGTTCGGCTGCATGCCGTTTCGTCCGGGCGGAATATTCAGAGGTATTGAGGTCGCGGCATCACCTTGTTGGTTAATTTGCGGAGCGGACGCCATGGAAACCCCTGAAATTAGTGTCCCTACATTATCTGACTCACCCATTCTATCCAAAAAGCTTGCACTCGTCTCTGGCATCGATGGCGTCCTTTGTGAGCCGGCCATGTAAAAGCTGCCTGGCTGAGAAGGAATATATTTATATGTAGTGTTCGTACTTAAGTCCACGGACATACTGTCCGTTAGAACGGGTGTCCACTTTCGATTGGCTTCATTGAAGTAAAAAACATGAATGTCCTCAGGATTACTACCTGGCGACAGTATGTTTGGATTGATGGGAAGCCTAATTAATCCGCGTTCCCTATTTGATTCAAATTCAATGTAATAGGCGAATGCCCCATCAGTGGCATTGACAATGTCCGTTGGTACGCTCGGAGTCTGGGCATCGTTGAGGGCGTAAACACTACCCAACAATCCATCGATAAGAAGGACGTCACTTTGGTCCGTTAATTCACTGATTTTAAACCTATTAATTTCTACGCTACGGTCCTTTTCATTGAGTACCAGGTTTACTTCCTTGATACGGGCATTCAATTGAGTAGATGCAGGTAGGTTAAACCTTACCGTGTTGATACCCGGGCGCAGATCTTCAATTGCAATTTCGTCGGAATTCTTTTGCCACCCCTTGTGCACGAGGCTACTTGGGATGCCGTAAACATGAATATTATTGACGCTTTTGACCAGGTAATCACCTCCTTCAATTCCGTCAATCGAGTAGTTCAGCGTAGCAGATTTATAATACTCTAATTGCTCCTCTGATACGAAAAACGTTACAAAATCATTGTTGGGACTGGCGACAGGATCCATTTCGGAACGCCCAATGAAGACGTGTTGCTCCTGTGCCGGAATTTGAATTTCATCTTTGAGGATTCGATTAGCCTCGCTCTCGTTCATTGAAAAATCTTGACGATTCGGCGAAACCTTTTCCGTGGATTTGTGACTGATTTGTTCTGCCGCTGACTGATGGGACCACGGTTGTAGTTCAATGACACGGGCAAGCGCAACAGCATCTGGGAACATGAGTGCCAGTATTACAGTGTAAGCGGCAAGTCGGTCTGAAATAGAATAAATTCGGTTCATGGCACTTTAATGACGATTCTGTTTTGGTATTCAGGCAGTTACAAAATCAAATGAATGTAATTGCAACGCGATCATTGAGGGGTAAAGGATATATTGGCCCTTGTTATCTCAGTCTATTGCCCGAGGACCATTAGTTTTTGGCTGTAGCTGCTACTGTTTTGAACGACCTCAATGGTGTAGAGACCTGGACTTGGTGCAGAAATATCTAGTTGCATACCGTTAGAATAAGGTGCTTTGGTAGAATGTATGAGTCTGCCGCTAGCGTCTATTAGCCGAACAAACACGGGGGCAACATCGTGTAGTTGGCTAATAGTTACGGTGGCATTTTGGTTTGCAGCGACGGGATTGGGTGCAACTTGGATCGATGGCACGTTGATCGATTCGTTCTCAGTTTTATCGTGCTTATTTGGGAATACGATTTTTTCCATAACGGTGTGTCCCATCTGATCTACAATCCAAACTTGGTGCTGGGAAGGGGTGATTGCGCGACGACTAACGCCGATAGGAAGCTCCTCTTCGGTAATCAACCCACTCGAATAATCTAAGTGACGAAGACGAAGACCGCCCATCAGTCCGCCATTATCTACGGTCAGCTCTTGGTCAACGGTAGAAATTGAAAGTTCATCGCACGGATTCCCTTTGATGTCAGTAAAAAAGTCCATTTGCTAGGGCCGACAGTGGAATCCGGAAGACATATACTCCATTGTTTTGACCAACTACAGGAACATAGGTATATGTTGAGCCGTCGGTCATCCATATGGAGTCGGACACGGTGCCTTTTGATGGCCCTTGAATGCTGGCATACAAGTAAGTCCCGGCACTTGACCACCCTTGCGGTTTAAGCTTCCAGTTACCAAGTGGGTTCGCGCCATCTCGTAGGCAAGGGAATTGCAACGCTTGTTGCGCCGGAACTCGCTCACTGAAAATTAAAAAAGCATCTTCAGCGATTCCGACTAAAGGCATCATGCCCTGCGATTTAATGCTATCAATACTCCAGCTGATGTAGCTTGAACTGGAAGACTGTGTTTGCGATTGGTAGAGGTCTTCATCTATTGACTTGCCAATTCCTAATACGCGTAAATCGTAAACCTTGTCAATATTATAGTCCCAGTACCTCGATTGACTTTGAGTCCAATAGTCCCTCCAGTCAGGATCTTTCACCTTGGTGATGGGCACGGAATATTTGACAGCTAGATATGAATGTACTCGTTGGATTTCTTCACGGTTAGTTAAGCTTGGGTAGTAAATCAGCTCAGCAATTGAGAAAAGGGATGAGTCAAGAAGTCGGAATTTAGGTTCCAATATGGCCTTAGATCTCACAGATCGCTGCAATGAAAGCGCGAGAATCATTGGGTTGCCGTCGCTGAAATCAAGTTGTGTTGAACTGCTGCCATGAATCAGCCGGTTGTCGTAGAGCAAAATGTCACCCAGTTCCAAGAACTGCGCGCCCGTCGCGGCAGTGAAATTCGGTTTAAGCACCAAGAACAGGGTTGTTCCTCCCAGCATCGGTGGAATATTGCTGTCGGCCTGCGTCCTGAGTTTAAGCAGGTTTAAGGTGTGGTAGTTAGCGAAGAAATCACTTGAGTCGCCTTGCCGCGACCACAACGCGGCCCCTTGGACACCGCCTGGCGCGACGGGCGTTTGCCCCTTTGCGTGGGAAAAACTCAGCACAAGCACTGAAATAACTACTATTATTCGGGATAAAAGGGCGGCGTGGTACATGCGAAGTGGGGTTGATCAATTCCGACGGACAAGTTGAGTAATTTTTTAATTCGAAGAATGATAGAAAAGTATCATTCATATTAAAAATTTATTTCGTACCGCGAACCTGGTAAAAATCAATTTACTCAGATGAGCGATAAAGTTAACGAGTTGTGCTACGCGTCCTCGATTTAGGGTCTCAGGTCACGTGGGGCGGCCTAAAACGGTAAATCGTAACATGTTACGTTACGCCCCTTTTGAGCCGGATTATAACGCCGTAAAATTTCCAAACCCTTTATAATCAATTATATAATTTCTGTATCACAGCGTAACATCGTGTTACGAAACGGCCAAAACGTAACATTTATGTTACGCTTCATCTCTAGAGGGTCATAATGGGACCGTATTCGGCTGGCACACAGATAGAATTACGTATTTAAACGACAAAATGAACCAGACAAATTGCGCTTCCTTCAAATTTGACCGAATTCCGCGGAAGAAAATTGGAAATCGCGCGAAAAACAACCGAAAAACGATCGAATGTTTTCTAAAAATCGCCCAGAAAGTAGTAAAAACGCATTAAAATGATCAGAAACCAACGAAAAATCACCGAATCTTGTCCATCGCATTCATTGAACGCCCTCAATGACGCATGGTATTTGCGTCATGCTACAACTTTGGGCGTTGCTCTATTCGCGAAACTCTTACTTTTATCACATGGCATTAACCGGCTTTGGTGTATTTAAACAGTACGATACGACGGCTATGGTTCTCGATCGTACTTGCGCTACGGCAACGGCACCGAGACGGACTACCAGTACAACGCCGTCACGCGCCAAGCCAAGCGCATGGAGCTTTACACTTCCGAGAACAATTCCACGGGTGGTCAGATTAAA
>CAINVI010000164.1 GCA_903854075.1 Candidatus Pollutiaquabacter sp.
ATTTTTCAGCGCGACCAACTGGGATGCGATTCTCGATGCCAACGTAGCCTCTGAAACGTATTACGAAGCTGACATGGTCATTATCAATGGTGTTTCTTACACCGGAGTCGGGGTGAAGTACAAAGGCAACAGTTCTTATAATCCAACGCGAACCAAAAACCCATTTCACCTGAAATTGGATTACATTGTTAATCAGAATTATCAAGGGTATAAGGATATCAAACTTGGTAATGGCTTTAGTGACGCATCGTTTATCCGAGAAGTCTCTTCGTATTCCGTGTTGCGTAACTACATGGATGCCCCGCGCTGTAATTATGCCAAGGTATATATCAATGGAAATTTCCATGGACTCTATACCAACTCACAAGATATCGGAAACAGTTTTCTGGAAAACCATTACTATTCGTCCTGCGGTGCTTTCGTAAAATGCAATCCGGTAAATGCAGGCCCGGGATCTACAGGAAGCAGCTTGTTGTATATATCGCCAGATTCCACACAGTATTATAACAGTTATGAAGTGCAATCCGATTACGGTTGGAGAGAGCTGCTGGATTTCTGTGATACGCTCAATAATCACATTTCCGATTTGAACTCGATATTAGATATCGATCGGGCACTCTGGATGCTTGCTTTCAATAACGTGTTGGTCAATCTCGACAGTTACTCCGGAGCGTTCAAGCAAAACTATTACCTCTACCGCAACCATCAACAACAATGGATTCCAACGGTGTGGGATGTCAACATGAGTTATGGCGGCTTCACGATGTCCGGATTATCCCAGCTGACATTATCACAAATGCAGACAATGACGCCTGAGTTGCACTTGAATGACGCCGGCTGGCCATTGATTAAAAATCTGCTCTCTAATCCGTTATATAAACGAATGTACCTCGCGCACATGCGCACCCTCAATTCAGAAAATTTTCTGAGTGCCGATTATAAGAACCTGATCGGGCAATTACGTGCGGCGATTGATCCCATCGTACAGACCGATGTTAATTTCTTGTATACCTATACGCAATTCCAGAATGCATTAACCACAGCTACTGGCAGTGGAATGGGATCTGCACCGATTTATGGTTTGATGGATGCCCGCGCCACCTATCTTTCTAATAATACATTGTTGAATTCACCGTCACCCGTAATCAGTAATGTGACTACCGTGCCGGTAGCACCGAATTACCTTGATCCGGTGACCATTACAGCAACAGTCACAAATGCTACTCCAACGACGGTATGGATGGGTTTCCGTGACACGAAATCTGATCGCTTCGAACGGGTCTTGATGTATGACGACGGTATGCATGGCGACAGTGCGGCAGGAGATAATATCTATGGCGTTTCTATTTATGCATCATCGTTGCGGATTCAGTATTACCTATATGCTGAAAACACAACTTCCGGAATATTTTCGCCGGAGCGTGCCGAGCATGAATTCTATACGCTTTATCCGAATATTTCCATGGCAGGCGGACAAGATATCATACTGAATGAACTCATGGCTTCTAATTCTTCGATTATCGCCAATGAGGAATGCAAGTTTCGTGATTGGATTGAAATTTATAATACGACTAACCAACCCTTGGGTTTGGGAAACTTGTATTTGAGTGATGATCCTGCGGATCTTCAGAAATGGGGCTTCCCGCGCTCATCTATTATTCAGTCTAATGAATATTTATTGATTTGGGCGGACGATAATGATAATACATGGCTGGATCTCCATACCAACTTCAACCTTGCTATCACCGGCGATGTGATTTACCTCAGCGATAGCTTGGGAACAATACTGGATAGTGTCAGCTTTACGATACAGAGTCAGAATATTGCATATGCGCGTTGTCCGGATATCACCGGCAACTTTTATTTTACTGCTGTTCCAACACCACGTGCTGCTAATATTTGTTCGTTTGTTGGGCTGGATGAAGGGATTTCCGGCGATCGTATTACGGTGTATCCGAATCCGGCTGCCGACCGCGTTACCGTATCTGCTGTTCGTTCGATGGAACTTATCCGTGTCACCGATTTGACCGGAAAGTCGGTATACAGTGAAGTGTTGTCCGGAGAAACCGAATTCGTATTGGACCTTTCAACGTTGGCACAAGGAGTCTATTTTGTGCAGGTTGACGGCTCACGCCCGATCAAGCTGGTGCGTCGGTAATACTCAAAAGGGTACTCGTTCCCGTTTTATTACCTTTGCAGGATGAAACGGGTTTTCTTCCGCGATTTAGGACTAATTGATTATGCCGCTGCCTGGGAATTGCAGGAGCAGTTGTTTCAGGAAGTCATTGCCCGAAAATTACATAACCGTTCCGCCGTAGCCGGGGATCAATACGAACAATTTCACCACTTACTCTTTTGCGAACATCCCCATGTCTACACGCTTGGCCGAACCGGGGAAGAAAAAAATCTGTTAGTACAAGAAGACCAACTTCCTGAAATTGGTGCTTCGTTTTATAAAAATAACCGTGGCGGCGATATCACCTATCACGGTCCGGGTCAATTGGTAGGTTATCCGATTCTCGACCTTGACCATTTTTTTACCGATATACACAAGTACTTACGGTTGCTGGAGGAAGCCATCATTCTTACGTTGGCGGAATACGGACTGACGGGAGATCGGTACCCTGGCTATACCGGGGTGTGGCTTGATCCGAAGGACCCTCTTAAAGCGCGCAAGATTTGTGCTATGGGTGTGCGCTGTTCACGCTGGGTGACTATGCACGGATTCGCGTTCAACATAAACCCTGATCTGTCGTATTTCGGAAATATCGTTCCGTGCGGTATTAACGATAAGGCCGTCACGTCGTTGCAGCAAGAGCTGGGGCAAAGTGTCGATATCGAAGAGGTGAAGCGGCGCCTGCGTAATCATCTTGCTGTCCTTTTTGGCATGGAATTAGTCGTTGCCTGAGGCCAACCGGGCAACCTTCACTTTTTCGTACCTTTGTGGTATGCTTAAAGACATTCACCGTCCTGAAGTTGAAAACATTGCTTTGACGGTAGTACGTGAAGTGGACGTAACTAACGGGGAAACTGTTTGGAATGTGTACCTCGTTAACCTTTACGACGAACCGATCACCGGAGTACTGGTCACTTCTAAAGGATATGGCGAACTAAACGGGGAAATAGTGAAGACATCGATCTTACGTCACCTTGTTGAACGCGTAGAAGCGCTGGATTATGTGAAAATCGAACCAATTATGCCTGCGTTGTTTGGTCTCAACAACGAATATTGGGTGAGCTTCTATATGGACGGTCAGATCTTCGACAAGAAATATGTTTTTTTACCGGAGAGTATTACCGATGATAATTTTATCCCGATTCCTTTCATTGGTAAACCGGGCGTTATGTTGCGTTAACGTATTATCCTTCACAACTGCAGCAACTGTTCTGCGCAGAACACGTACCTTTGTCACCGCAACATTTTTCGTATGCTCGAACAGTTTCCACTCAGCGCCATCCTGTTTCTCGATGTAGAAACTGTACCCGAATATCCCGACTACGAATCCGTGCCGCCAGCGTTTCGTGAATTGTGGGATCGTAAAGCAGCACAATTGCGACGTGAAGAGGAATCCCCAGCAGCACTGTATCACCGTGCCGGTATTTATGCTGAATTCGGAAAAATCATTTGTATCTCCTGTGGAATGTTTACCGCAAAAGGAAATTTCAGGATCAAATCTTTTTACGGACACGATGAAAAAGAAATTCTTTTGCAATTCGCGGCACTATGTAATAAGTCATTTAACCGTAAAGAACGTTGGCTGTGTGCACATAATGGCAAAGAGTTTGACTTTCCTTTTCTTTCCCGACGAATGCTGATCAATGGAATAAAACTGCCTAAAGTGCTCAACACGCCCGGTAAAAAGCCCTGGGAAGTAAATCATCTCGACACTCAGGAACTCTGGAAGTTCGGTGATCATAAATCGTATACCTCCCTTAATCTACTCGCGAATATTTTCGGTATCCCGACACCAAAAGATGATATTGACGGTAGTAAAGTGTGGGAAGTGTATTGGGTTGAAAAGAACCTGGAACGAATCGTCACGTACTGCCGCAAAGACACACTGACAGTAGCTCAATTATTACTTAAATTCCGCGGACAGGAAATTTTACGACCCGACCAGATCGAAATTGTCTGAGAAATGGAGTATATCGAACACCTGTCGCGTGATGCACGGATGCGCGCCATCATCCGGCAAACGGGTCCGCTCAAATTAGCGCGTCGCAAAAATACCTGCTTATTTCTTTGTCGGTCCATCATAGCCCAGCAACTGTCTACCAAAGTAGCGGCTGTTATCGAAGATCGCTTATTAGCACTGCTTCCTGCTGCCAATGTTACGCCAGAAGATATTCTCGCTATTTCCCCGGTAACATTGCGTTCTATCGGTTTGTCGGAGACCAAAGCCGGTTATGTCCATAATGTTGCACGCTATTTCAGTGAACTTTCCATAACCGATCGTACCTTTTCTTTGATGGAAGACGAATCAGTCATCAGTATATTGACTGAAATAAAAGGCGTTGGCCGCTGGACTGCCGAGATGACACTGATGTTTTCGTTGGGAAGAAAAAATGTTTTTTCGCTCGATGATTATGGGATACAACAAAGTATGATTGCCGTGTACCGGTTGGGTCAGCTGGACAAGAAAGCGCTACGAGCGCGGATGTCGGCGATCTCCGACCGGTGGTCGCCGTTTCGGTCCTACGCGTGTCTCCACCTGTGGAAAGTTCGCGATTTACAACGGTAGACTATTCACAGTATTCTTTTTGTAGATTGGTTGCAATTGGAAGTATTCAATGGAAATTGCCAGTATATTTACCGTATGTCTAGGCTGTTAACGGTAGAAGGTCTGCGAACAGTATTTCCCACTGATCATGGGGAAGTGACGGCCGTCAATGACGTCAATTTCACACTCGATCGCGGGGAGACGATTGGCATTGTCGGCGAATCCGGTTCCGGTAAATCGGTAACCTCGTTGTCGATCATGCGTCTCATCACAGCCCCGGGCAAAATTGCCGGCGGCAGTGTCACGTTTCATAAAAGCTCCGGAGAAAAGACGGAATTAACAAGCTTGAATGCATCCGATATTCGCCGCTACCGCGGAAAAGAAATCGCGATGATTTTTCAGGAGCCAATGACCTCACTGAATCCGGTCCTCACGTGTGGCTTTCAAGTGGCGGAGGCCTTGCGTTTGCACCTGGGACTTTCTAAAAAAGCAGCCAAAGCACGAACCATTGAGCTGTTCGAACAGGTTAAATTGCCGCGCGCTGCACAGCTGTACGATGCCTATCCGCACGAAATCAGCGGTGGACAAAAACAACGGGTAATGATAGCGATGGCGATCAGTTGCGATCCATCTATACTCATCGCCGATGAACCTACTACCGCATTGGATGTAACGGTACAAAAAACCATTCTGGAGTTGCTCAAAACCATACAACGGGAACGCGATATGGGAATGCTGTTCATTACGCACGATCTCGGCGTAATTGCAGAAATTGCAGACAAGGTGGTGGTGATGTATAAAGGGAAAGCGGTAGAGCAGGGAAGTGTTCGTGAGGTTTTTTCAAATCCTAAACATCCGTATACAAAAAGCTTGCTGGCGTGTCGCCCACCACTCGACAAGCGTTTGCGGCAACTTCCGGTGGTCAGTGATTTCATGCGTGAAAATAGTGATGGCACTTTTACTGCACTGGAAAAAGAAGTGGGCGCCACAGTCAACGATTATGTAATTACCGGGGAGGAGCGCAAGCAACATCTTACGGAAATTTACCGGCAGTCGCCGATCTTACAGGTCAGAAATATAAAGACTTGGTTTCCTGTCAAACGGGGTTTATTCGGTAGAGTACACGATCATGTGAAAGCGGTCGATGATGTTACGTTTGATGTTTTTCCGGGAGAAACACTTGGACTCGTTGGTGAGTCTGGCTGCGGTAAAACAACACTTGGCCGAACGATTATACGATTGATTGAGCCTACTTCCGGAGAAGTCATTTTTAAGGGAAAGAATTTTGCAGAATTGCATGGGTCAGCATTACGCGCCATGCGCAAACATATTCAGATTATTTTTCAGGATCCGTATTCGTCATTGAATCCGCGCATGACTATCGGGAATGCCATCATGGAACCAATGCAGGTTCACCGGCTACATGCGAACAATTCGGTACGGAAGGAAAAGGTAGTCGAGTTACTGCGGAAAGTTTCCTTGAAGTCGGAACATTTTGATCGGTATCCGCACGAGTTTTCCGGTGGTCAGCGTCAGCGGATCTGCATTGCCCGCGCACTTGCACTCGAACCGCAATTTATCATTTGTGATGAATCCGTTTCAGCCTTAGACGTTTCCGTTCAGGCACAAGTACTGAATTTGCTCAACGAGCTAAAACGCGAATTAGGTCTTACCTATATATTCATCTCACATGACCTGTCGGTAGTAAAATTCATGAGCGATAACATGATCGTCATGAACAAAGGGTGCATTGAAGAGATGGGCGATCCGGACGAGATTTATGCTTCACCGAAATCCGAATATACAAAGCGGCTGATAGCGGCTATACCTGCGGGACTTTAAAATTACTTTTTGGAAATCGTATCGTTATTGTAGATGATCAGCGCGAGAAAAGATTGTATTTAAGAATACAATAGATCGCACGAAAACCATCTTTCCAACCGATTTTTTTTCCTTCAGCATACGTTCTTCCGTAGTAAGAAATTCCTACTTCGTAGATTCGGATATTGGGAATGCGAGCAATACGTGCGGTCACTTCCGGTTCGAAACCGAAACGATTTTCTTTGAGCCGGATGTTTTTAATAATATCTGACCGGAACATCTTGTAACAGGTTTCCATATCCGTCAGGTTCAGGTTGGTGAATGCATTCGACAGCATAGTCAGAAACTTGTTTCCGATAGAATGCCAGAAGAAAAGTATGCGATGCGGTTTGCCGCCCATGAAACGCGAACCGTACACGACATCCGCCGACCCGTTGAGAATCGGCTTGAGTAACACATTATACTCTTCGGGATCATATTCCAGGTCAGCGTCCTGAATAATCAGAAAATCGCCGCTGGCCAGTTCGATGCCTTTATGGATAGCTGCACCTTTTCCCTGGTTGACTGGCTGGTTGTGCAACCGCATACTAACACCGGGATGTTGTTCTATATACTGACGAACAATGTCGGCTGTGTTGTCTTTCGAGCAATCGTTTACGATGACGATTTCTTTTTCAATATTGTTGACCAGCTGAACGTGCCACACACGATCGAGGATAAGATGAATCGTTGGCGCTTCGTTGTAGGCCGGAATAATGATTGAAAGTTTCTTTACGCTGGACGTAGACATGTTGTAAGGTAATGTCGCGGCTACGGAACACGTCCGAAGTTGCGTATTTTTGTACGGAAGAATCTATGAAGATGTTCAGCCGCACCCCTGTTTTTGTCTTTTTTATGCTTTTTTGGGCCTGTTCACAGCCCAATGAGGTCCCCGAAATGCTTTTTCAGACTGATTTTGAGTCGGAAGCCGGCTGGTTGACCGACGATCGGATGGAAAAAGGGGATGGCCATTCCGGGAGTTGGTACATCCGCACGGGCGATTTCGTACCCTATTCGCCGGCCTTTCAGCTGAAAGCAGCACTCATCAGTCAACGTCCTATTCGAAAGGCAGAGGTTGTTTGCTGGATCCGACCTAAAGATGTTCCGGCTGATGGGCATCTTATTTTCAGTGCGGACGCTGGAACGACTTCCGTGTATTGGAAGCATAAGGAATTGGCCGGCTACCTTAAAGAGCGCGGAGGGTGGAACGAGGTAACAGAAACGTTTGAAATTCCGGATGGAAGTTTCGGACCGGATAACATTATCAAGATCTACGTGCTATCAAAAAACAATAAAGTGATTCACGTGGATGATTTCAGTGTGCGTTTTAGCAACTGAAAAATCAGTCGATTACCATTTCCGGAATATCACCGGTTATAATTAGCTTACCGGCCGTTGCTTTTACAATTTCTTCTACTGAAATTCCGGGTGCACGCTCGAGCAGCTTGAATCCTCCTTCCGGAAGAACATCAAGAACCGCAAGCTCCGTTACAATTTTCTTTACGCACTTTTTACCGGTGAGTGGCAGCGAACAGGCATGCAACAATTTGGATTCTCCCGCTTTATTAACGTGCTGCATAGCAACGATTATATTTTTTGCTGCAGCAACAAGATCCATGGCGCCGCCCATTCCTTTCACCATCTTGCCGGGAATTTTCCAGTTGGCGATATCACCATTTTCACTGACTTCCATGGCGCCAAGAATGGTAAGGTCTACCTTGCCGGAACGAATCATTCCGAAGCTCATCGCTGAATCGAAGAATGCAGAACCGGGCAGAGTGGTAATGGTTTGTTTTCCTGCATTGATAAGATCCGGATCTTCTTCTCCCTCCAAAGGGAATGGTCCAATTCCTAATAATCCGTTTTCCGACTGCAGAACAACATTCATTCCGTGCGGAATATAATTTGCAACGAGTGTCGGAATACCGATGCCAAGGTTTACATAATAGCCGTCTCTTACTTCACGGGCAATACGTTTGGCGATTCCTATTTTATCTAACATGGTGATATTTCAAAATGTACAGGTAAACGAAATAAGGTACTGTAATTGTTATCTTGGTTGTCGCAGGGCGGTGAATGCGTCAGCTTGGCTTACGAACGGTACGTTGTTCGATTCGTTTTTCATAACGTTCTCCCTGGAAGATTCGGTGAACATAGATGCCCGGTGTGTGAATATGATCCGGATCCAGCGAACCGACAGGAACCAGTTCTTCTACTTCTGCAATGGTAATTTTTCCGGCCATCGCCATCAGCGGATTGAAGTTGCGGGCGGTTTCATGAAAAACAAGATTTCCGTGTGCATCGCCTTTCCATGCTTTAACGATGGCAAACGGGGCATCAAAGGCATATTCCAATAGGTATTCTTTTCCGTTGAAGACGCGGACTTCTTTTCCTTCCGCCACTTCTGTACCGACTCCGGCAGGGGTAAACACAGCCGGCATACCGTAGCCGGCAGCCAGACAACGTGTGGCCAGTGTTCCTTGCGGAATAAGTTCCACTTCCAGTTCGCCCGACAGCATCTGTCGTTCGAATTCAGCGTTCTCACCCACATACGATGAGATCATCTTCTTGATCAGTCGTGCCTGCAATAATAAGCCAAGGCCAAAATCATCGACGCCTGCATTATTGGAAATACATGTCAAACTTTTTACGCCTTTTCTTATGAGTGCAGCGATGCAGTTTTCGGGAATACCGCAGAGTCCGAATCCGCCGACCATCAAGGTCATACCGTCTTCGATACCGCGAATCGCTTCATCGGCGTTGGCAACAATCTTATTCATGGAGCTTGTAAGTGTATGCTCCCAAAGGTAAAAAAAGGAAAGGAGACCGCGTCAGGGAATGGTCTTAGAAATCTTTGTCTTCTTCTTCCGTATCGCCCGTTTGCTGGCGGTATTTGCTGCAATCCAGTTCTACGGAAAGTGGGGAGGATGGCTTTTCAAAATCGCCGGTGGAGATGGCGATGGACTTATCGGCATAGATACGCTGCATGAAAAGCGCCCAAATTGGCATTGCCATGCGTGCGCCCTGGCCTAATTCTACCGTGCGAAAATGCACGGCACGGTCTTCACAACCCACCCAGCAGCCGGCAGCGAGATCGGGTGTGATACCGATAAACCAGCCATCGGATTGATTTTGGGTAGTACCCGTTTTTCCGGCAATTGGGGCAGTCAGTTTGTATTGTCCACGCAATCGTGCGCCGGTACCATACTGCACTACACCCTGCATAAGATTGGCCATCAGATAGGCTGTCTCTTCATTGATGGCTTCGACCTTACGTGGAATGAATTCCTGAAGTACGTTACCGTTTTTATCTTCGATACGCGTGATGTACTGTGGTTCCGTCCAAACACCTTTATTGGCGAACGTAGCATAAGCACCCACCATTTCATACACGGAAACATCCGGAGTACCCAGACACATGGCCGGTACGGCATCAATCGGCGAGGTGACACCCATCTTCCGGCAGATTTCCACCATAGCTTGTGGCCCGAATTGTTTCATGAGGTACGCCGATACTGTATTGACAGATTCGGCGAGTCCTTCTTTCAGCGTCAGCATGCCGCCGTACTTGGCGTCAGAGTTTTCCGGCGACCAGGTTTCGCCGGTTTCCAGGTCAAAGTAGACCCGAACATTTGGTACCTGATAACACGGTGAATAGCCTTCTTGCATGGCTAGCGTATACAGGAACGGTTTGAATGTTGATCCAACCTGACGTTTACCTTCCTTGACGTGATCGTATTTGAAAAAGCGGTAATCGTTTCCTCCGACCCACGCTTTTACATGACCAGTTTTCGGCTCCAGCGCCATAAATCCGCACTGCAACATTTTTTTGTAATACTTGATACTATCGAGCGGACTAAGTACCGTATCAATCACGCCTTTCCAGGAAAACAGTTCCATATCTGTTTTCTCTTTAAAGGCAGCATCAATCTCCTTTTGAGTGGCTCCTGCGGCTTTCATGGTGATGTAACGATCAGAGCGCTTCATACCTTCGGTGATCAATTCTTTATGATCAGCCCACGGTTCTTTTCCTTTCCAGTGATCGTTAAACTTCCGCTGCAACTCGGTCATGTGTTCCTTCATCGCTTCTTCGGCGTAGCGTTGCATGCGGGAATCAAGCGTAGTGTAAATCTTCAGTCCATCGGTGTAAATATTGTAAGGTTTACCGGTGGCATTATTGGTATGCTGTTTGCACCAAGCCAACATTTCCTTACGCAAGACCTCACGGAAATAGGTCGCTAAACCAAAGTTATGATCGTCTTGCTGAAAGTCTAATTTTATCGGCAATGCTTTTAGTGAATCAAAGGCTTCCGGTGTAAGCAAATCATATTTTTTCATTTGCCCCAGCACTACATTACGGCGAGTGAGCGAATTTTTCGGATTACGGACCGGATTATATTTCGTCGGAGCTTGTAACATACCGATGAGCACAGCCGCTTCCTGTATGTTCAACGCATCCGGCGTTTTATTGAAATAAGTACGTGCTGCAGATTTTATGCCGAACGCGTTGCTGCTGAACTCGACGGTATTGAGATACATGGCGAGAATTTCCTCTTTGGTATAACGGCGTTCGAGTTGAACGGCAATGATCCATTCCTGCAACTTCTGTATGACGCGTTCCAGTTTGGAATCCGGGCGCTCGTGAAAAAGATTTTTTGCGAGCTGTTGCGTAATGGTACTTCCGCCTCCGGCTGTTCCTGCCCGGAAAATCACGCGAAGTAATCCGCGGATATCTACGCCGCTGTGATTTTCAAAGCGTATGTCTTCCGTTGCCTTCAGTGCATTCACCAAGTTGGGAGAGAGTTCGTAATAGTGAACGTTGGTGCGGTTCTGGATATAGTATTTTCCTAATACTTGCTGATCATCCGAAATTATTTCAGAGGCAAGTGCACTTTTAGGATTCTCCAACTCGTAAAAGGATGGTGGTTCCTCTCCAATCCAACCTTTAGAGGCAAACAGCAAGATTAGTCCGAGTATCAGGAACGGTGTAAAAAAGAGTAGCCAGAAATACTTGATATATGTGCGGAATTTTCCGGAAGAGGAAGTTGACATGACGGACAGAATACTTTAACGCAGTAAAATTAGGAATATTTCAACGGCTGCTGAGTCACTTCAGCACGGGATATTCACGCTTCACTATGGATAGCCATATTGTTTACACGAAGAAAGCCGCTGAAAAAGCGGCTTTCCGATGTATACTGGTCAAGCAGAGAGATTGCCGGAAACGAACCTATTCCACCACCACTTTGCCGGAGTGTATGGTGGTTCCGTTGGTATTGCTCAGTCGGTATTGATAGATTCCTGCCGACAAGCCGTTGTTTAGAAGGACAACATCACCGTCTGAAACATTTCGCGTATAAACGCACCTTCCGGTCACATCGAAGACGTCAAAGCGGGTGATATTCCGGTCGTCGTTCGGGAAAATGAAGCGAGCGGATTCCCGGAATGGATTAGGGAAAACGGTAACATCCGCTTTTGCCGATATGTCGCCTTTTACCCACAACGGAATTTGAGTAACCATCATGTTATAGGTAGTATTAGTGATGACAG
Source organism: Candidatus Pollutiaquabacter sp. (assembly GCA_903854075.1). Taxonomy (GTDB): domain Bacteria; phylum Bacteroidota; class Bacteroidia; order AKYH767-A; family 2013-40CM-41-45; genus Pollutiaquabacter. The sequence goes on from CAINVI010000164.1 coordinate 12,132, forward strand.
CCGGGTTCAGATCGAAGACGATATACGCGGTATTCTCAATCCGGGTAAAATCGGCAATAGTTGGAAGTGCGTTTATCCGGTAAATCACATAGCCATTACTTCCCGGTTCGTCGGTGGTACTGTCCGGCAAATAAATATTTCTGAAGCTAAAACAAACCTGACCACTGCTATCGATGGTGGTAGCCAGCGAATGACTGCTTTCCATAACACGCAACGAAGTCCAGTCGAGATTAGCATCGAGCTGATCGTAGATGTTCACGTCGTAGGCGGTATCGTTGCCGGTATTCTGAAAACGTATCTTGTATTCCAATTCAGTACCTATAAGTGTGTAATGTTCCATTCCCACCCCTTCCGGTGTGCAGGCTTTATCGTTGGGATCGAAGCTGCACAGCACGGTTTCGTTCAAGTTTGCAACAGCCGAAGACTGCGGCTGATTGTTGGCATCATAATTCTGAAAGAAAACTCCATTAGAAATCGTAGTTCCCGGACCGGGCATCAGCAGGTAGGTGAAAATCGTTATCGGTCGATACGGTTCAACATTTTGAAGATTCCAATAAACGGTATCAGTAGCTGCGTTTGATCCGGCAGCAATAGGGATGGAGCCGTTAAACGTCGTTTGTAAATCGCGACGAAGGTTCATCCGTCCGTTAAACGGAATATTTCCGGTATTGGTAACTGTGAGGTAATAACCGTTATTGGTATTACAACGTGGCCGTGTTGACGAAATCCTAACCTCGCACGAGTAATCCGGATTTCCGGACAACAGTCCAAAATCCTTATCGGTTACAGGTCCTGAACTGGTAAATGTAAATGACGCAGAGTCGGAAGAAAGTACGAAGGTGTTTCCGGCTACCGGATTCCAGGAAATGGTATGCGGACCGTAAAGCGCTCCAATCCTGTAAAGCCCTGTAGCATCCGTATAAGCATAGGTATCGTCCGGCATTAAGTGAACACGTTGATTACGTAGCGGAATGTCAACAATGGTGTCGTATTGTCCGTTATTATTAGCATCATAGTATATCTTCCCTGAAATGGTAGCCGGCGAAGGAGTGATAGTTACCATGCTGTCGGAATAATGATAGCCATAGTTTGGCCCGTTGGCGATATAGACAATTGCTAAACACATTCCTGTTCTTCCAATTGGAGTAGAAACAAGTGCACTGCCGGTGTTAACGTCTGTTACAGCGAGATTACTACCCGTTGTTACAAAGTAAGTTCCTGTTGTCGGATCAAGACTGAAATAGGAAAAGTTGCTGCCCGGCAGGAAGAGGGAATCAGAGATAATAGTAATTCTGGATTGTGTACCATCAATGATTTGGCTAGGCGATAGCGACAAGATCTTTCGCTTGAGTCCAAAATCATTTCCCGTTGAGTTATTGAAGTTTATAGTGACATTATAGGTGCTGGAAGTAGAGGTAAGGTATCGACGATCGGAAAGGTTGGTGTTCCATGTAACCGTATAATTTCCATTCCGGACCGCAATCGAGAAGTTACCGGCGTTGTCCGGATAAAAAAGAATTCCGCCGGGATTCAGTGTTAGGGTTCCGTTATTTACACCGAACTCACCGGCGTCCCGCACACCGTTCTTATTTAAATCATTGTAGATAGTTCCCTGAATGTAGCCGTCCGGCGGTAGCACTGTGAACGCGTTGGGTAATGAGTCTAAATAAGTGGAAGGATAGAACTGTAACTGAAGAAACGGATCAAGATACCCTACGTACAAGGTGTAGTTGCCGGTTGGGGCTGTTGCCGGGATATTGAAATCAGTGACATCAACCGTGTTGGGATCTATAATGTTTACAGCGTTCCACATATTACCGATATAGTTCCAGTCGGCCATACGTATAACCGTTCCCCCTTGACGTAAAAAGATCTCATTGATGTTACCATTCGGAGAGGCCGCCTGAATAAACGATCCGTTGGACGTAATCGTTGTGTTGAGGTGTTGTGTTCCTACCATTGCTGAATTGTTCGTCATGCCGGTTAGCTGACCGATCGAATGGAGTGAAATGGAAAGCAATAAAATCAGGAGCGTGCATTTTTTCATGCGACAGTATATCTAGCACAAGAAATGTACGCATTTCAGAGTAATGGCTAATTGTCCGGTAGCAGAGAATTCAACAATTAGTGGTGTGGCCTCTCTTAATGAAAAAAGCCGCGATTTTCGCGGCTTTTTATTCTTTACGATCCTGCTGTTATTCTCCCTGGAACGTTTTATCGCTGTTGATTACCGTTACTGTATTTACAGAAAACGGATAAACGTTTATGATTTCGTCTTCGGCGAGGATTTCTTTGGTGAGCGATGCTTTCAATCCGTTGGAATAGGACATCGGTGCCGGCAGTCCGTCTTTGAACGTCTTCACCAGTGGTTCCACTTCCGATTCATCGGTTACAATCACCCATTGCAAGTCACCCGTTCTCCAGTATTTTTTCATGATGGCGTTAACTTGTTCACGGGTAAGATTGCTCAGCAACACATCCAGTTCTTGAATCCAATCGGTACGGCCATAAAAGCGCGAATCCAATGCATAGCCCAGTTTCTTCGACATACTTTCTACGTAAAGTTTGCTGTAGCTGCGGAGGAAGTTTCGTGTTTGCTGGAAATCTTCTTCACTCATGCCGTTTTCGATGAGTTCGTTCATTTCATGCAGTGCCATTCGCATAGCGAAAGGAGCATGCCCAACACGCAGGTCTTTCAATTCTTCGTATTGTCCTTTCAATCCTTTTGCGGTCTGAACAGGACGAAGCCAGATGCTGAAATAGTTCATGCTGCGCGGCGTTCCTGCCGGCGGCAACATGTTTCCGCCGCCACCTTCGTACCACTCAATATACGTGTAGTCCCCGTAGTTCATAGAGCGCGCTTCGCGGATTTTCTGGTAAAGTCGGGAATAAGATTTCCGGTGTTCTCCCAACCAGGAGTTGGCAACCATGAGCGCTGCAAAGTAATCACCGCTGCGATTGAGCTCCAGCGGGAATCCTGCTGAAATGGCCGATCCCAAAGCGCCCGGTTTGGAAATGATCGTAACGTTCATCCCTTTGTTCACTGGCGGGACTACTGATCGGAAAAATTCCGGCGTTGCACCAGATAGTCCCTGAAGATCCTGTTTCAGTTGGCTTGGGAATTCCAACGGAAACTCACCGGCAATACCGATCATCACATTATTTCGGGTGAAATAGTTGCGGTAGTGATTTTTAATATCATCAATTGTGATGGAAGAAATTCCGGCGGACGTTCCTTGTTTCAAATGCTGATACGGAGTGCCTTTGAATAAAATATATTCAAGGTACTTCTTGCCGTACTCTTCATCGGACGACTGTCGGATGACTTCGTCCACGAAATTTTTTTGGTTGGAACGAACACGTTCGACATCACTAGAGTCAAAAGCCGGATTCAGCAGGACTTCTTTCACAAGGGCATAAAATTCGTTCAGGTAAAGCGTCGGACATTCGAATCCGATGATAGATACTTCTTTGTCGACAAAACTACCCATGCGTGCAGCCCACGGATACATCGTTTTCTGCAAGGCAGCTGTCGAGTAGTTTTTAGTACTGCCTTCCGTCAGTAAACTGGCCGTCAGCATTGTGAGCCCCTCTTTTCCTTTAGGATCAGCAACTGAACCGTTGCGGAACATCAGGCGAATAACAACCTTTCCGGAATTCGGCATCGGCAGGCTAACGACTTCTTGTGCACGAGCGCATAGCGAAGCGGCAAAGGCGAGGGCTAAAGCGAATATTATTTTTTTCATAGCGGGCTTATTTTAGGTTCTCGGTGTCGTTCGGTGAAATCGTACCGACGGTCAGACGTTCCGGCGTGAAATATTTTTTAGCTACCCGTTGTAAGTCGGCAGGCGTCACTTTGTCGTAATTGGCATAGTAGCGGTTCAATGATTCGGGATCTCCGCTCAACCAGGTAAAAAAGCTTAGGTTTTCGGCGATTGTAGTCGGATTGTCGATTCGCATTCGGAATGAATTCTTGATATTCATGCGTGCGGCTTCCATAGCCTTCAGGTCAGGACTGTCTGACTTAGCTTTTTCCAGCGTGGTCGTAATTCGATCCTTGACATACTGAAGGTCATTCACATTGACCAGCGAAGCTTCCACGCTGACCAGAAACGGATCGCGCGTATTGTAAGCACCGCCTTCGACGGATCGTACTTTCTGATCATTAATGACCAGTTCTTCGTACAAGGAGGAGTTTTCCGAAAACAACATGGAGCAGAGAATGTCCAGCGCGTTGAAGTCAAGATCGGTATCATTGTAGCCGGGTCCTTTGTAGTTCAGGCTCAGGTAGGGCGGGAACCCGGATTTTTTCAAATGAGTATATCGCGTAACCGATTGTTCAGGTTCAGCAAGAATAGTGCTGGTAAACGACCCTGCTTCCCAGCTGCCAAAATATTTTTGTGAAAGTCCTTCCACTTGTTCACGGGTCACATCGCCAACAACAAGAATTGTGCAGTACTCCGGACGATAGAAACGCTGAAAGAATTCCAGGGAGTATTCGTATTGATTTGGCATATCCACGATGTCTTCAAAAAAGCCCATCGTCGTATGCTTGTAGGTGTGTTTATCGAAAGCAGCATTTTGTACCATTTCATTCAGCTTGGTATAAGGATTGGCGGAATTCTTGGTATACTCTCCTTTAACAGCACCTGCTTCTGTTTTGAAACCTTGCAGTGAATACTTAAGATGCTGAAAGCGGTCAGCTTCTAACTCGAACATGGTTTCCAGTTTTGCTGAACTTCCTGTCATGTGGTAAACCGTCCGGTCCAGGCTGGTATTCGCATTCGCCGATGCGCCGGTTGATTTCAGCACTTCGCTGTACTTTTCTTTTGGATATTTTTCAGTGCCGCGGAACATCATGTGTTCAAAGAAGTGGGCAAATCCGGTATGTCCGGGTTCTATTTCATTACGGGAACCAACCCGAACAACAATGTAAAACGAGGCGATCCCGGGTGATGCATATGGCACGGTAACAACATTCAGTCCGTTAGCCAGTTTTTTCTGATAAATTGGCGAGGGCAAGATCTTGTCGCCATCCGGGGGGGCCGAATACAATACGGATTGCAGCAGGAATATTCCCGCCATGAAGAGGAGGATTTTTTTCATAGGGTCGGTAAACAAAACGTTACGGGCGAAGATAGTAACTAAGCGATTAACAAGGAAGTCTTGTTTAATCCACATCTCATCCTGAAAATAGGGGTGCGATTTTTCTCAAAAATAGGGGTGGAGGTATCGGCGGGAAATGAATAAACTTGCAACTGTTATTGTGTGAGAGGATGTTGAAGACTGCCCCTGAGCTAGAAATAAAACCCGGAGTAATTGACTCAGAGGATCTGTTGATTCGAAAGGGGAATCAGTTGCACGTCATCATGCTTCAGATGATCGCCATTTATGGTGTCGTCTATAGTATTGTTAATTATCTGCAAGGTAAATACGAAGAACTGGTTTTCATCGTACCCATTGTTCCGGGCGTTGCCATTGCCTATTTACTGCACGCGTACGGATACACGAAAATCTCCAAAATCTGGAATCTGTCTCA
>CAINVI010000165.1 GCA_903854075.1 Candidatus Pollutiaquabacter sp.
AGCTATCTTTTTCACTGATTTTCGAATTGAATTCGGCACGGCCGGATCAGGTGCTATTCGATTGCTCGATGAAGCGGATCGGTTTCCGGGTACGTGATTTCGGCTCTACGGGAATTCCGAAGCTGAATGGTGAATTTGTGCATGATGTATTTGAAAAAGACCGGCTGGTACGTTCGTTTGCAGTAGGTCCATCCAATCTGGACTACACAACAATGGATCAGGTGTCACCGTATTTCAGGAATGCAGTTTTGACCAGTGAAGACGGAAGTTTCTTTTTTCATAACGGATTCAATGAAGAGGCATTTCGAAAATCAATTGCTGCAAATTATCGGGCCGGTAAATTCGTGCGCGGCGGAAGTACCATCACCATGCAGCTGGTTAAGAATGTTTTTTTAACCCGTAAAAAAACAGTCGCCCGTAAAGCGGAAGAAGCACTTATTGTTTGGCTGATCGAGTCGGGTCGACTGATTTCCAAAGAGCGGATGCTGGAGGTTTATTTCAATATCATAGAACTTGGTCCGGGTGTCTATGGCATCGGTGAGGCATCGCGTTTCTATTTTGACAAGAAACCCTCACAAATTGATCTTCAGGAAGGTATTTTTCTCGCCGGACTATTGCCGCGCCCCAAAGCATTTCGTTTTCAGTTCGACTCTGCAGCGGTGTTAAAGCCGTACTTGGCCGATTATTTTCGGATAATGACCAATTTTATGTTGAAAAAAGAACTTATCACGCAGCAAGAATACGATGCAGTGGTTCCTAATGTAACGTTGAAAGGGCCGGCATTGGAGATGGTTTTACCCAAAGATACCGCTGAAGTTCCCGCGGAATGATGAATTAGCGGCAAAGAGTGACGATTGTCATGATGTTCTGACCCGTTTTATTTATTTTTACCTACAGAAAGTTATTTAAGATGCTTGGACTGAAACTTCCGACAGATCCGTATTGGGTCAATATAGTAGAGCGTAATATTGATGAAATTCTCACCGATCATGCTTTTTGTGAGCAAAAAGCCGCTACGAATGCTATCACTATCATGGTCAAATTTCCGGAGTATTCAGACCTGGTTTCGGCCATGGTAGAATTGGCTCGGGAGGAGCTTCAGCATTTCGAAATGGTGCACGATCGCATCAAAGAACGTGGTAGTGTACTTGGACGCGAACGCCGGGATGATTATGTATGGGAGCTTAATCAATTCATCCGAAAAGGTCACGAGCGACATATTGTACTGGTAGATCAGTTGCTGTTTAGTGCTCTCGTGGAAGCCAGAAGCTGTGAGCGCTTCAAGGTGCTCTCTGAAAACATTTCTGATCCTTCGTTGCGCGAATTCTACCGCGAGTTGATGATCAGCGAAGCAGGTCACTATACGATGTTTCTTGGCTTTGCCCGTAAATATGCGAACGGAATTGATGTAGAGGCTCGCTGGCAGGAATTTCTCGCCTACGAAGACCAAGTTATCCGCCGGTACGGTAAAAAAGAAACGATTCACGGTTAAATCCTCTTACATCCTGCTATCATGTCGTTCAGGCATTCTACTCCCGTTGAAGTTCGTTTTGTTGATATTGATGCTTTTGGTCACGTCAATAATGCGAATTATCTAAGCTATATCGAACAGGCGCGTGTAAAGTATTTTGACGACATCGTGAATTGGCCTTACGACTGGAATAACGAAGGAATCATTTTGGCAAAGGCTGAACTGGATTATATTCAACCGATTCGTTTCAAAGACGAGATAACGGTGTATACCCGGTGTTCCCGCTTGGGCACTAAAAGTTTGGACCTTGAATACCGTATCGTGAAGATGGAAAATGGTAGAGAAATCCTTATGGCAGATGCCAATACAGTGTTGGTGGCGTTCGATTATACCAAGAAAAATCCGATTGAAGTTCCGCAAGAATGGAGGAGAGCAATACTGGCGTATGAAGAACAAGGTTCTGTAGTCCAGTAGTGCTTCACTTTTCTAGGAAACAGATTTATGCCGGTTGATCCAGCGAGCTGTAAATGGAGTTCGCCGATACATATTCCGGAACAATTGATTTCATCTTTGTTACAATGCGATCATTACGTTGATCTTTGAACATTCCGATCAGCTCGTCGATTTCTTTCTCGATGATTTTGAAATCATACTCGCGAACTTTTGCAATCAATATTTTATTGTGATGCGTTGGAAGTGTTGTTTCAGCATCAGCGAGTAGTTCTTCATAGATCTTTTCTCCCGGACGTAAACCGGAAAAAGTAATTTGGATATCCTTTCCTTCTTCCAGTCCTGCTAAGCGGATCATCTTTTTTGCCAGATCAAGAATCCGTACACTTCGTCCCATATTGAAGATATAGATCTCGCCGCCCTTTCCGGACGATCCGGCCTCCAAGACCAGTTGACAGGCTTCCGGAATCGTCATGAAGAAGCGTGTGATTTCCGGGTGCGTAACGGTCAACGGTCCGCCATCTTCAATCTGCTTTTTAAAGCGGGGAATAACGGAGCCGTTAGAATCAAGTACATTGCCAAAGCGCGTTGTGATAAATCGTGTTGCAGTGTTTTTTCCCAGCGATTGACAATAGATTTCGGCAATGCGCTTTGTCGCACCCATAATGTTCGTCGGATTGACAGCTTTGTCTGTCGAGATCAGAATGAATTTCTCTGCTTGGAATTCAAGTGCAAGATCGGCTACGATTCGCGTTCCGTGAACATTCGTGAGAATAGCTTCCGACGGATTGTTTTCCATTAC
>CAINVI010000166.1 GCA_903854075.1 Candidatus Pollutiaquabacter sp.
AGGTATTTATAACGTCACCGTTACTGATATCAACGGCTGTACGGGTTCAATTACTGTTCCGCTGGGCCAGCCGTCCCCAATCAATATCAATGCCGGTCCTGACACCATCGTTTGCAGCGGGAATGCTGTTCAGTTGGACGCTCAGTTGGGTGCTGGCCAAACAGGGGTGTGGAGTTCAACCGGTTCCAGTCAAATTGTATTCTCCAATTTTAGCGATCCAACTGCCCTTGCATCTAATCTATCCGGCGGACAGAATGTTCTGACCTGGACGGTAACGAATACGAACGGTTGTTCCGGCGCAGCTACTTTATCGGTGTTCAGTTATGGTAATATCGTGGCAACCGTTGGTACGGATACCTTTTTCTGTGGACTGCCAACTGTTCAACTGAATGGTAATTCCGTTGTGGGCTTCCCCGGACAATGGTCTAGCAGCAATGGAGCATCCTTCAGTAATTTAATCGATCCACTGGCCCAGGCAGTAGTCAGAAATTATGGTCGTGATACGATTACCTGGACGATTTCCAACGGGGCATGTACCGTGTCTGATTATCGTGTATTGGACGCTCGTGAGTGCGGACTTCAGTTGCCATCGGCTTTTTCACCCAATGGTGATGGCAAAAACGATGGCTATGAAATCAAGGGTGTTTGGGAATATCCCGACAATCGTTTCCGCGTATTTAATCGCTGGGGCAACGAAGTATACCAGAAAGACGACTATGTTAATACTGATTGGGTTGGGCAAGGTAAAGACGGAGACCCTTTGCCGGATGGAACCTACTTTGTGATCTTTGAAGTAGTTGGGGACGATATCCGACTGTCTACGTATGTGGATTTGCGCCGATAACTTGTGGTAACACTACGTCCTCGTTTTCCCATTTTGGAATTAAAATGAGGAAGTGTGAAAAAGTGTGTTGAAAATAAAAAGTGAATTGAGGGTGGTTCTGGGTGGTTCAGGCCGACCTTGCTTAACAATAAGTAGGGGTGTTCGGGCTTAACGCGCACACTGTTTTTCTTTTGATTTGTCCATCGTTTATTCACTGAAATCAATCACTTGACATGATAAAATCCCGATTGTCCAATTTCTTAAAAACCCGTGATGCTGTTTTTTTCGCGGTGAAAATTATGGCTGTTGTGGCCATTCTATGTTCCCTCGAGCTTTCAGAGATGCAAGCCCAGGTGAGTTGCGTAGGAAATGTTCCAGAGTACAACGTAGATCTCACCGGCCAACCCGGTGGTGTTTTCGTATTCCCAAGCCTCATCCGACAAGGAAATTGTTGTGGTACTACTTCTCCGGATCGTTGTTTGCGATTCAATATTACCCTCGATTCTGGCGCAGCGGCTGTGAGTTTTAATATCGTCTCCGGAGCTGTTCCTCCAGGTGCGCTTTTTTACCAGATCGATTGTGGACCGCAGCAGGCGGTTGGTGAAGCAACGTGTCTGACCGGCTCCGGCGTATTGACGTTTTGTAAGCCTGGTAATAATGTCAATACCTACGAAGTGCGATCTATTCCAAAACCGCGCTTTCCGTTTGATGACTCTGTTCGGGTAGGTTGTAACAGTCAACTTGAAATTCTTGGTTTTCGCGATGATTCGATGTTTATTACCTCGGTGTTCCCGGGAGCTCCGGGAGCTTATGACGCTTACCTGAGCTGCACGGTCGGCTGTTCCAATCCAACGTTTACTCCCGTTTCCGGCGGACCAACCTATGTGGATTACTTGATTAGTGGTTATCCGATTGCCGATCAGTGTGGGTTTAATACGCGTCAGTCGGATACAGTTCGATTGTATATCTATCCGGAGCTGGAGGTAACGGTATCGCCTAATCCAGGCTCGTATTGTCCAACATCATCCGGCGTAACCTTAGTAGCCTCCGTTAACGGTGGTTTTGGCGCATATTCCTATGAGTGGTCCAACGGCACCTCTATAGTCGGTACATCATCTAACTACACAGCAACGGCAGCCGGCACCTATACGGTGGAAGTCATCGATGCATTAACCGATTGTCCGGTTGATACTGCTGTCGTTCCGGTTTATCCGGCAAATATTTCGTTATCGCTGTCCGCTCAAAATGCAACGTGTAATAGTACGGCAAACGGTACTGCCACGGTCGCGGTGTCCGGTGGTACTTTGCCATACACCTATTTATGGTCTAATGGACAGACGACTTCCGCCATTTCGGGTTTGCCAGCCGGCAGTTATTCCGTAACCGTAACTGACGCCGGTGGTTGCGCCAATACGAATTCAGTGATTATTACAGATCCACCAACCCTGACCATAACGCTGGTGTCAGCCACCAATGTTGGTTGTAATGGGGAGTTTACCGGAGCAATTGACGTGGATGTGAATGGTGGAACCTTACCGTATACCTACAACTGGTCAAGCGGTGAAACCACTCCTGACTTGGAAAATATTCCGGCAGGCACCTATACGCTGGATGTTACCGACACTCTCGGTTGCACAGCTTCGTTCACACAAGTAATTACAGAGCCTTCTACCCTGGATCCGTTGATCTCCGGTACCACCGCCGTGGTCAATGATGTTTCATGCTACGGCGGTTCGGACGGATCGGTCACGTTGACGGTAATAGGAGGGACAGCGCCTTATACTTACCTGTGGTCCAACAGCGATACTTCAGCTACAATAATTAATCAGCCTCCCGGACAGCTGGAGGTGTTAATTCGTGACAGCAATGGCTGCTCCGCTTTTTTAGCTGTAGTAATTAATCAACCTGATTCTCTAGTAGCGGAGGTGTTATCCATTTCCTCTTTTGCCGGTGCTTACAATGTGTCTTGCTTTGGTGCTGCTAACGGGGAAGTTGATCTGGCTGTGTCCGGCGGTACGCCAGGCTATTCCTATCTTTGGTCTAACGCTACCGTCAACGAAGATCTCACCAATGTCGGGGCGGGTAATTATAGTGTAACTGTTACAGACGCTAACGGATGTACAACTTCGCAATCGGTAACATTGACGGAGCCGGCACAACTTGCAATTGACCTTTCCAGCCCTATAGCAGCCAATGGCTATAATATTTCTTGTAAAGGACAAAATTCCGGTCAGATCTTCAGTACCGTTAGTGGAGGAGCAGGTCCCTATACCTATACATGGTCCACCGGTTCTCAGGATACGTCCTTGTTCGGGTTATTCGCGGGTTTCTATCAGTTGGACATCACAGATGCTAATGGTTGTACGACACTTGATACTATAACCCTTACCGAGCCGGATACTCTTGTTCCTCTAATAACAGCAACCACAGTTTTTGGAAATTTGAATCTGGCGTGTAATGGTGATTCTAGCGGTGTGGCTACTGTTATCGTAACAGGTGGTGTACAGCCGTACTCTTATGTGTGGTCGGATGGTACCACCAACGATTCTATATTCTCGCAACCTGCCGGCGAAATCTGGGTGGTGGTCACGGATTCTAATCTCTGTATCGGTTCCGATACCGCCAATATTATCCAGCCGGATTTGCTGGAAGCTACTGTATCCGTCATAAATCTCGCCCAATGTAATGGAGCGGCTAACGGACAGATTGAAGCCAGTCCTTTTGGCGGTACTCCGGGATATGCTTTCCTCTGGTCTACCGGAGATACTACTGCAACGCTTAGTTCCGTCCCTGCAGGTTCATACACGATAATTGTTACAGATACGAACGGATGTACGTTTACAGCGACAGCCGACATTACCGAACCTGATCCGTTGGTGGGAACATTGACGCCGTTTGTGTACCCTTCCGGTGATAATGTCAGTTGCTTTGGAGTATCAGACGGTAGTATAGATGTTGCCGTTACTGGAGGCACCTCGCCATTTTCATATTTGTGGAATACAGCTGACACAACAGCAACATTGAGCGGCCTTTCAGTTGGTACATACAGCGTGACAATTACAGATGCCAACGGCTGTACAGATCAGCAATCCATAACATTAGGTCAACCTAGTCAACTGGTGATTGATTCCATTGTAAGTCCGCAGTATCCCGGAGGAGTAAATGTCACCTGTAATGGCGGCACCAATGGATCTGTCAATTCATGGGTGTCCGGAGGCTCAGTTCCTTATGGTTATTATTGGTCAAACGGCGATACCACGCAGAATATCAGTGGGGTGTCTGTGTTTTATTATATTCTTACTGTAACCGATTTGAACGGGTGTGTGGTGGCGGATACGTCCGAGTTCCTTACGGAACCCGATATCTTAACAACTTCCGTCAGTTCGCAGACGGATGTGGATTGCTTCGGTAATGCATCGGGTAGTCTTACAGTAGCCGTTACAGCTGGTGGAACTCCGGGATTCCAGTATTCGCTGGACGGAGTTACGTTTCAGTACAGCCCAACATTTGCTAACCTGGCAGCCGGTACTTACGCAATAACGGTGGTGGATACCAATGGTTGTACAGCTATACAAGGCGCATCCGTTGCTCAGCCGGTGGCTGTCCTATCTGCCACGGCTGGCAGTGTTTCTCCGGTAAGTTGCTATGGTGGTTCGACAGGAAGTGCAGTAGTTACGCCTGCAGGTGGAACTACTGACTACACCTATAGTCTGAACGGAAGCAGTTCGGTGAATGATTCTACTTTCCTGAACCTTTCTGCAGGTAATTATTCTGTTACGGTCACGGACGCCAACGGCTGTGTTGCAACGGTTGGTTTTCTGGTCACCGAGTCGCCCCAGCTGGCCGGCAATATCACGACTGCCCCGGCTATTTGTACCGCGGATAATGGTTCCACTACTGTTTCTATGATTGGTGGCGGTGGAACATACACTTACAGCTGGTCGCCTTCGGGAGGTTCCGGTTCAACAGCCAACGGCCTGGCCGCTGGAAACTATAGCGTGTTGGTTACCGATAATTTGGGCTGCACGATCTCTCTGTCTACTACCGTATCATTATCCAACCCGACATTAGCATCAGGAATTACTGTTTCCAATGCTACTTGTTTTGGTTATGATGATGGATCTGCAACTCTTGATCCAGTTACCGGCGGAACAGCTCCATTTACCTACGACTGGTCCAATGGCAATACAGCTTCCACTGCTACCGGTTTGTCGGCCGGTACAATTGCCGTAGATATCACCGACGCTAATGGTTGTGAATTAACCTTGAGTGCAACCGTTTCAGCACCTTCGTTACTGGCGGTGAGTGCAGGTAACGATACCTTAACGTGTCAGAGCCAGGCGCAGCTCAGTGCCAGCGCCGGTAGCGGACTTGCCGGAAGCTGGAGCGCCGATATCGGTCCTGCTTTTTCAGATCCATCCAGTCAATCATCGACCGTCACCGGCTTGAATGTAGGAGATAATTTCCTGATCTGGACAGTAACGGATGGCGTTTGCTTTAATTCCGATACCGTAAATATAGCACGCGGATCATCTGACGAGTGTGAGTTGGAATTGCCTACCGCTATTTCCCCGAACGGTGACTCCAAAAATGACGGATTTGAAATCAAAGGTTTGTGGATATATCCGGATAACGTATTCCGTGTATTCAATCGGTGGGGCAATGAGGTCTACAGTCGTGAGGACTACCGAAATACGGATTGGTTTGGCCAAAATAACGACGGTGAACCGCTTCCCGATGGCACCTATTTCGTGATATTCGAGGTGGTTGGAAAGGATATTCGTCGTAATACTTACGTCGATCTTCGACGTTAACCCGAATTAAGTAAGAGAATTTCGGATTGTTGAAACGCTAAAATATAATCTGCGTAAAACGATAGGTCTAAGGACAAACAAACAATAACGATCGAAACCAATGAGATCAATGTACAAGAAACTACTGATGATAGTGTTGCTGCTGAGTGGAGCGGTGAATACGAACGCCCAGCAGGATATCCTGCTCAGTCAATACATGTTCAATCACCTCTTGCTGAATCCAGGCTACGCCGGCAGTAAAGACTATATGATGAGCACCTTGCTTTACCGTAAGCAGTGGGTGAACTTCGAGGGAGCTCCTGAAACCCAGGTGGCAAGTATTCATGGTCCGCTCGGACTTACTAATTTTGGTTGGGGGGTGCTGCTCAGCCACGATCGTATTGGTGTGACTGATCGTACAGATGCATACCTTAATGGAGCATATCATCTCAAGGTCGGTGAAAAAATGAAACTCGGTCTCGGACTTCGCTTTGGAGGCGGCTATTACTCCTACAATAATGCTGATCTAAAATATTGGGACAGCGGCGACCCTGTTTTCGAAGGTAATCGCACAACTAAATTCCTTCCCAACGTAGGAGCGGGTTTGTATCTCTATTCTCAGAAATTCTATGCCGGACTTTCGGTACCAACGGTCATCAGTTATGATCCTGAAAAAACATTAAGCATCGATCCCGGAAGCGGGGAAGTGGTTCCGCGTCAGGTACGTCACTCTTTTGCTACTGCTGGTGTGGCGTTGGAATTACATCCTGATGTGGTTATGAAGCCGAGTATTTTGGTGAAATACGTGGATAATGCACCGCTGGAAGCGGATTTCAATCTGAATTTCCTGCTTGCCAATTTCCTGTGGGTAGGCGGTAGCTACCGTACCGGTGATGCCTTGGTGGGACTAGTAGAGTTTCAACTTAGCAAAAAACTTCGCATCGGCTATAGTTACGACTTTACTTTTACTGACATCAAAGATTACAGCGCAGGTTCACATGAATTCATGCTTGGCTATGATTTCGGATACGATATCATGAAAATGAAGACCCCTCGCTATTTCTAAGTCGGAGCAAGCGATCAGACAAAATTTCACTTTTGAGTAACAGAACTTAATAGAACCAAACGATATGAACTTCAAACGGGCCGGATTTATACTTTCAACAGTAGCTGTACTGCTTTTTCTGACCGGATGCGCCAGTTACCATATGCGTCAAGGCAATCGCCTGTATGATCAAATGGCTTACAGTCAAGCGGTCAAAGAATATGAAAAGGCACTGGACAGTCCTTATAAAAATCAGGCTCAGCGTAAGTTAGCTTCATCCTACCTCAAGCTGAATAATCTTGATAAAGCGCGTCAGTATATGGAGGCCGTGGTGAAAGATACTGCAGTCAAAGCCGATGCCGCCGAGCGAAGTCAATATGCTAACTTGCTGTTCCGCGCGGGTCGCTATGAAGATGCAAGAACGGTACTCCAGCAAAATTCAGTCCTCGATAATCAGGGCAAAACGATGTTGTCCAGCTGCGATAGTATTACGGTTTGGCAACAAGACAGCCTTCGCTATCAGATTGATCGTAGTAACCTTAACGGCGGTGGAGAAAGTAATTTTTCCCCGTATTACTACAAGGACGGTATTTTATTTGTTTCGGATCGTGGTAAAGGATCTTCGCGTGATCGTTACGAATGGACCGGTCGTCCGTTCTTGGATGTCTATTATTCTAAAGTGGATGCCGGCGGGCAGGCTTCTTCACCCTCCGCACTATCCGGTGAATTAAATGGCGTTTACCACGAAGGTCCGGTAGCCATTGCAGGAGATACCTTGTATTTGACGCGAAACAACTACGTGAAAAAGAAGGTGGGCAAGAGCGAACAGGAGGTTGTTAACTTTAAGCTCTATCAACTTCATCGTAAAGACTCAGCTTGGGTAGGATTGAAAGAGTTGCCATTCAACAGCAACGATTTTAGCACAGGTCATCCTGCTCTGAGTCTTGATGGAAATACAATTTATTTTTCCAGTGATCGTCCAGGAGGTGCAGGAGGAAGCGATTTGTACAAGGCGGTAAAGATCAACGGAGTTTGGGGAGAGCCTCAAAATCTTGGCGCAGGAATCAATACGGCCGGTAATGAGTGCTTTCCAATGGTTTGGAAGGACAGCGCACTTTATTTTAGTTCCGATGGTATTCACGGACTTGGAGGATTGGATGTATTCAAGTCGACATTGAATAATAGTCAGCTGGGTACTCCGGTTAATGTTGGCTATCCGTTCAATACCAGCTATGATGATTTTGGCGTAGCAATCAACGATAAAGGAACCGAAGGATATTTGTCCAGTAACCGTGATGGAAAAAATACTGAAATCGATCAGATTTATCGTGTGTCTTTCCGCGATATTCGCTTCACGCTGCAAGGTATTGCTATCAAGAAGAATACACTTCAGCCGGTAGAAGGGGTGTTGGTAGAACTTAAAAATTTAACCACCGGTAAGACCGAAACTACCCTCACCGGTCCCGACGGAAGCTTTAAGTTCAAATTGGATCCTCGTTCTGATTTTACCGTATCCGGAAGTAAAGACGGTTACTTCACTAATTCAGAAGCTGTATCTACCGTTGGAAAGCTTCAGAGTGAAGATATGGTCGTGAAGCTCAAATTGGAACTGGAAGAAATTATTGTGAACAAACCTATCGTTCTGGAGAATATCTACTACGATTTGGATAAATCCGATATTCGCCCTGACGCTAAGCCGGGGTTGGATGAGCTCGTTCAAATTATGAAGGAGAATCCAGCTATTCGCATTGAATTGAGTTCGCATACTGACTCACGTGCTGCCGACGACTATAACCTGAAGCTTTCGCAGCGCCGTGCTGAATCCGCGGTCAAATACATCGTGGAAAGCGGTGTTGATGCCGGCCGTATTTCCGCAAAAGGCTATGGCGAGACGCAGTTGGTAAATGGATGCGATAATAAATCAACGTGCACCGAAGAAGAGCATCAGGCGAACCGCCGTACGGAATTCAAGGTGGTCAGCATTGATAAATAAACTGTAATTATTTTGATAAAAAAAAGAGCGCCTTTATTGGGCGCTCTTTTTTTATGTGTCGATGGTCTTAAATCTTAACCACCTGCGTGCTTACTTTCTTATTGTCAAACATAATGTTCAACGTGTAGGTTCCTTTTTCAATAGGCTTATCCTCACTATAACGGTGGATGTTCTTACCTTCCGTAGCATCAAACGTCCGCGAACTGACAATGCTTCCGCGCAGGTCTTGCAGTTGAATCCATACCCTTCCTGATTTGGGTAAAAAGTAGGAGACATTGAAACTTGAATCGAAAGGAGAGGGGTTTACGCGCTCTATACTAAAATTCTTCTCTGACTTGATGCGGATCGCCGATACCGGATGCAAGACTGTTTTACCATTCTTTAAATGTTGTTTAAGTCGGTAATAAACCAAGGGTGTAGAAACCGGACTCGGGTCCGCAAAGGCGTATTCGCCGTTACTGTTTACCGTTGGAGCCGTGCAAGGGATGGAACCAATTTTAGTGAAATCGGTGCCGTTAATGCTTCGCTCTACAGAGAAACCACTGATTTGATCTGTAGCGGCAGCGGAAAAATGAACGGTTACTTTATCGCCTTGACTTTCGAGCATGAAGTTCAATAAAGCCTCGGCCAACGGACTTATCGTGCCGGTGGATCGAATGACAAGATTATCAAGCACCGCGATGTCCAGGCCTTCGCCATTGATTCCTTTTCCGATCATGAGATGTCCTGCATTCTTCCAGTACATAGGGCGATTAGTCGGCCCGTGATGCGACCAAACTGGAGCGCCGTTTACAGTAATCTCTCCACGGCCGGTCATGGGTGAATAGAAAAAACGATAGGTTCTGAATTGATCATCAGCCGGAACTTCGTAATCACTGAGTGATTTTACAGATTGCGGGTTGCCGCGTTCATCTTCTACACGATAGGAGATGGTTATAAATCCGTTTTCTATACCGAAATAGAAATTAATCCCGCGACTGACGAAATAGCCGTTTTTCTCTTTTCCGCGGTAGTCTACGTTAATGGCAATACCGTCCTGATCAAAGAGTTGACCGCTTTCCAATACCATATCGATATTTTTCCCGTTGCTGCCGGCCGATAGTCCATGAGTGGACGATCTTCCTCCGGCAACACTATGTGCATCACTACTGCAGGAGATCGCGTCAGGGCCAAGTGTAGCCGATGTGACCGGATTTTTTTCCCAGGTGAATTCGCATAGGATCTCGCCATTATCAGCACTTCCGCCATGAGCCAATTCCTTATTTCCACTGGCTTTGCTGTTGTTGATTTCCTGGAAATTCATGAAAACCATCCAACCGATAACTAGCCCGGCTGAAAGGCCCAGCGCACCGGACACCAAAATTACTTTTTGGGTGAGTCGGGTGCGCTGACGAAGAGATTTTTTTATGCTGTGCTTCATGCCGGAAACTATTTTTTAATAATTTTTTTAGTGACGGTCTGGCCTTCGCATGAAATATGTAGAAGGTAGGTGCCGGCTTCAATGCCATAAATGCCGTTCAGTTCGATAGTGCTAGTTCCCAGCTGTCCGGGCTCTTTTTTCGAATAAACGGATTTTCCACCCGCATCGATAAGTTGCAGAAGCACCGTACCGATAGAGTTGTTGCTGATCGTTACATTCAAGCGGTCTTCGAACGGATTCGGACCGACCTGATTGATGGTCAGTGCCTGTTGATCCGGTTTTTTGTCCAACGTTACAGCGCGGATGTCTGAATAAGAATAATGTCCGTCAAAGTCGGTCTGCTTGAGTCGGTAATAGGAGATGCCTTTCAATGGAGAAAGATCGTCGTATTGGTAATTTTTTGTAGATGAACTGGTACCTGAACCATCTACTTTTGCCAATGCTTCAAATTGTTCACCATCTGCACTTCGCTCTACCGTGAAGTAGTCGTTATTGATTTCTGCTGCCGTGCTCCAGGCTAAGGCAACTTGTTGTCCTGTACTTTTTGCTGTAAAGGATAGTAACTGAATCGGTAGCGTAACACTGTTTGCCGTTACTACTACATTGTTAATGTTGGTGAGGTTGTTCGCTGATACGGTTCCTATTCCATTGATGACGCCGGTGCCATATCCAGCTGGCGTATTCCAATTGTTGCCGGTCCAAACACCGATTCCCACTACGCCTGTGTTATTGGGCGAAGGTAAAGAGTTTTCGGAGGCGGGGTAGGATAGCGTTATATCCGCAGACATGCTAGCCGGCATATCGAAACTCCACCAACGGTCGATAGCTTCGTTATAGGCGTGAGGTGCATTGGTTGGCGGATTGGGAATACTAGCTAGTC